>NZ_JBYSYM010000004.1:0-261040 GCF_058783375.1 Acidovorax sp. FW305-C-20-28
GACAGTGAAACGACTTTGCGCCGATGATAGTGCGGGTTCCCGTGTGAAAGTAGGTCATCGTCAGGCTCTTACAGCCCCAACCGCCCCCAGTACCATTTGGTATTGGGGGCGTTTGCTTTGGGCCTGCGAAAGGTGCATTGGCACTGTTCAATACCATCAAAAAGGGGGCTGCAGCCCCCTTGTGATCCTCGGATCTTGATCGTCCTCGCGTCAGCAGCCTTGCCGCTGTCCATCCACAAAGACCAGCAATTCGCCCTTGCTGAAAGCCGTCCACTCCTCGTTGACCGTGAGCGGGGCCGTGACGACGATGGCCACACGGTCGCTGGCCGTGGTCTGGGTGGCGAAGTCGATGCGCACGTCCTCGTCGGACAGCTGGGCTTCGCTGAACGGATGCTTGCGCTCGATGTAATACAGATTCGTGGACGCATGGGCCCACAGCGCCTGCCCATTGGAGAGCAGGAAGTTGAAGGTGCCATGCGGCGCGATGCGCGCAGCCAGCTCCTTGAGGGTAATGGTCAGCTCGGCGATGCTGGGCACGCTGGCGTGGGACTTGGCCAGCTCCTGCATGATCCAGCAGAACGCATGCTCGCTGTCCGTGTCACCCACCGGATGGAAATGCGAGTGCAGGCGCGGCCGGAAGTCCTTGAGGTCACCGTTGTGGGCGAACACCCAGTAGCGGCCCCAGAGTTCGCGCACGAAAGGGTGGCAGTTCTGCAGGCTCACCAGGCCCTGGGTGGCCTTGCGGATGTGGGCGATGACATTGCGGCTCTTGATCGGGTAGCGGCGGATCAGCTCTGCCACGGGAGAATCCACGGCCGGCAAGTGGTCCACGAAATGCCGCAGGCCCCGGTCCTCGAAGAAGGCGATGCCCCAGCCGTCCGCATGGTCGCCGGTGTTGCCCCCACGCTGCGCAAACCCCGTGAAGCTGAAGGTCACGTCCGTGGGGGTGTTGCAGTTCATTCCAAGCAATTGGCACATGCCTGCAAGGATACCGGAGCTTAGCGTGGCGGGGTGGGCTCCGACGGTGGTGCGGCAGGTGCCTGGCGCAACTGCCAGGCCGCCACCATGGCCAGTGCACACAGGGCGGTCAGCATCAGAAAAGTCTCGCCAAAGGCAGCGATGCGCGCCGGGTTGCTGGCACCCGTTGCCAGCGACGCGCCATGTGCGCCCATGCGCCACTCCAGCACGATGCCGCAGAGGCTCACCCCGGCCGCTCCGCCCAGCATGCGCAGGAAGCCAATGGTGCTCGAGCCCTGCGAGATCAGCGACTTGTCCAGCGGCCGCATGGCGCCCAGGTTCAGCGAGGGCAGGATGAAACCCAGCCCGATGCGCCCCAGGATGGCAAACACCACCAGCATCCACAGCGGAGAGCCCAGGCCCACCACCACCATGAGCCCGAAGGACAGGGCCAGCAGTGCCAGGCCGGTGCTCACCAGCAGGTGCGTGGGCTGCCGGTCGGCCAGCCGGCCCACCATGGCAATGGTGACGGCCAGCACGAAGCCCGCAGGCAGCATGATGGTGCCCACATGCGAGGCCGACAGCTGCAGGCCCAATTGCATGAACACCGGCAGCAGGTAGGTCGAGCCGAACAGCGCCGTGCCGTAGATGAAGGCCACGACGCTGCCCATGGCGAATTGGCGGTACTGGAACAGGCGCAGGTCCATGAGCGGCTTGCGCCCCTGCTGGAGCTGCCGACGCTGCCAGCCGATGAACAGGCCCGTGGCCACGACCGCACCGGCGAGAAGCAGAATGGCCTCGTGCAGGGTACCGCCATGCAGCGCCACCAGGCCGTTAAGCAGGCACAGCGTGCCGGCCGTGCCCAGTGCCAGGCCGCGCCAGTCCAGGGCTTCGCCGTTGCGGTTGGCGGCCACGCCGCCCGGTGCGGTCACGGGCACGAACTTGTAGGCCAGCCAGATCGATGCCAGGCACAGCGGGACCACCATGAAGAAGATCGAGCGCCAGCCGAACCAGTCGACCAGCAACCCGCCGATGCTGGGGCCGATGGCCGGCGCCAGCACCACGCCCATGCCGAAGATGCCGCTGGCGCGGCCCTGCTCATGGGGCTGGAACGCATAGAGGATGATGACCGCAGGGATGGGCTGCACCACACCGGCCGCGAGGCCCTCGGCCACGCGGGCCAGCAGCACCAGGCCGAAGTCGCGCGCCAGCCCGCCGCCGATGCCGCCGGCCAGCAGCAGCAGCATGGCGCCGACATAGGTCGCACGGTAGCCATAGCGCGACAGCAGCCAGGGCGTGGTGAGCATGGACACTGTGGTCGCCACCATGAAGCCCGAGGTCACCCACTGGGCCCGCTCCTGCCCCAGCGTGAAGTAGTGGCTCATGTCCGGAATCGCCACGTTCACGATGGTCGAGGACATGATGGATGCCATGGTGCCCGCCATGACCGAGAGCAGCAGCAGCCAGCGGTAACGCTCGCCATGGCGCTCGCGCAGCGCGGCAAGGGAGCCGGAAGAAGACGGGGTTGTCATGGCTCAGGATGCAGGGCGTGGTGCAGTCGATTGCGAAGGATCGCAGCACCCTCGTTGGGGGTTGCGGATCCAGGCGAGGGCCACCAGGTGAGGGCAGCCCTGCAATGCCTCAGGAAGCGGTCAGGTCCGTTCGGACCAGAGCTTGCCGCCCGTGGCCCAGTTCTCGCGCTTGATGTCGGTGATCAGGATGTCCACCGATTCGGGCGAGCCGCCCAGTACCTCAACGGACACGCGGGTGATCTCTTCGACCAGCTTGCGCTTTTGTTCGACCGTGCGGCCTTCCATCATTTCGACGTGGTACGTGGGCATGGTGTGCTTTCTTCAGAAAAAAGGGTTGTGCAAACCCCAAATCATATCGGCTGAGGGGGCGGCGGCCCGGCCGCTGCCGCACTGCCGGTGGGCTCGCGCGCGCACACCGGGCAGATACAGGTCAGGCCCCGCTGCCCGGCGGGCAGGCGTGCCAGCGCCGTGGGCGATACCGGGGTGTGCATGCACCAGCAGTCTTCTATGGGGCGGCCGGCCGTGACTGCGCACTGGTTGGGTTGGCCGCACAGGGGGCACTGGGACGGGCCGGTGGGCGCGAGGGCGTCATGGGACATGGCCTGCGCAGTGTAGGCGCTGCCCGTGCCTGGCGGGGTGCCTGCCCACGACCCCGTACCCTTTGACTTGGGGCAGATGTCCGGTTCAGCCCGCGCCGCGCTGGTGTGCAGCTGGCTAGAATGGAACGCACTTGCAAGGGTAAAAAATACAATGTCCACCATTGCTGCCAAAGTCCAATCCCAGATTTCCGAGCTGATCATCAGCGGCCAGTTCAAGCCCGGCACCCGCCTCGACGAGCGCGTGCTGGCCGAGCGCTTCAACGTGTCGCGCACCCCCGTGCGCGAGGCATTGCGCCAATTGGCGGCGCGCGGGCTCACCCAGCTTTTGCCCATGCGCGGCGTGGTCGTCATGGAAATCAGCGTGAAGGAGCTCGCGGAGATCCTGCACGCAGACTGCGAGCTGGAGGCCATGTGCGCGCGCCTGGCCGCCGAATCCATGACCACCATGGAGAAAGCCGAACTGCGCTACATCCACGAGCGCTCCAACGAATACGTGGCCGCGGGCGATCTCGACAAGTACCTCGAGGCCAATCGCGAACTCCATCGCCTGATCCTCGAAGGCGCGCACAACGCGGTGATCAGCAGCATGGTGGGCGAGATCCGTGATCGTCTGAGTCCTTACCGCCAATACCACCCGGCCGAGACGGACCGCCTGGTGACATCGCACGATGCCCACAAGGAGATCGTCGACGCCATCGCAGAGGGCCATGGCGAGAAGGCCTACCTCGCCATGCGCGCACACAACGCTCACCTGGGCAATGCCGCGCTGCGGGCGCTGCGCCAGGCGAAGGAAGCCGAAGGCGCCGTGGAGCAAGCCCCTCCTGCACCGCCGGCGGGCAAGCGTGGCCGGCCGAAAGCCGCACCTGCGGTGAAAGCCATCGCCCCCACCCGTGCACGCAGGGCAAAAAAGCCCGATTAATAAAGTACCAATAAGTCGTTTGGTATACCAAGCGACAAAATTCACCTAGAATCGCAGCAGCTTCTCCGGAAGGTGCTGTGCCGGTCTGCACGCGTTACGTCACTGTTTCGCGGGCCGGGCTGCCAGGCCATGGGCTGCTGGCATGTCTTGCGCCATCCATCCTTCTGCGGCTTGCGCTCGCGCCGTTCGGCCGTGGCGGGCTGGCACCCGACGGAGTCGCTCGCACGGTTCAACTTCGGCAAGGATGTGGGTGATGCTCGACAAGGCTGGCATGGATGCGCTTTTTTCCGGCGCGCGTTCGCACAACGGATTTCTGGACAGACCGGTGCCCGAGGCACTGCTGCGCGAGCTGTATGAGCTGGTGAAGTGGGGGCCGACCAGCGCCAACTGCTCACCCCAGCGCATCCTTTTCCTGGCCACCCCCGAAGCCAAGGCGCGCCTGCTGCCCGCACTCAGCCCGGGCAATGTGGCCAAGACGACTTCGGCGCCCGTGACCTGCATCCTGGCCTATGACCGGCATTTCCACGAGCATGCCGAGGCCCTGTTCCCGCACAACCCTGGCCTGTACAGCAGCTTCGCCCGTGATGAGCGCCACGCCGAGACCACGGCGTTTCGCAACGCCACGCTCCAGGCCGGCTATTTTCTTTTGGCCGCCCGGGCCCTCGGGCTCGATTGCGGCCCCATGTCCGGCTTCGACGAAGCCCTGGTCAACCAGACCTTCTTCCCGGATGGCCGCTGGCGCGTGAACTTCCTGTGCAACCTGGGGCGGGGCGACCCCACCAAACTCTTCGGCCGGCTGCCGCGGCTGGCGTTCGACCAGGCCTGTTCGGTGCTGTAGGCCTGGACAAGCCCTTGCATCGCCTGCAGTGAGGGATAGCACTCGTTGAAGTTTTGTATTTTATTGTGTATTCTTGGTATACCAAATAAAAACGAAAGGATGACAATGTACCGAGCACTCGCAGGATTCGCCCTGGCCTTGTGTGCCGCCACCGGCTTCGCACAGACCTGGCCGGCCAAGCCCATCACCATCATCGTGCCCTTCGGCGCGGGGGGAAACACCGACACCATCGCGCGCCTCACAGCCAGCCACCTCACCAAGGCCTTGGGCACGGCCGTGGTGGTGGACAACCGGCCTGGCGCCTCGGGCCTCATTGCCGCCAAGCAGGTGCTCGGCGCCCCGGCAGACGGCTATACGCTGTTCATGGCCACGGCCACGCAGATGGTCACGGCGCCCTTCGTGAACCCGAACTTCAACTATGACCCGGCCAAGGACTTCGCACCGGTGGTCAACATCGGCGCCAACGCCTTCGTGATCGCCACCAAGTCCGCGCTGCCGGTCAAGAACCTGGGGGAACTGGTGGCCCTGGCCAAACTGCAGCCGGGCAAGCTCAGCTATGGCAGTGGCGGGACCGCGGCGCTCACCCATCTGTCGGCCTACATCTTCGCCAAACGGGCAGAGATCGACATGGTGCATGTGCCCTACCGGGGCGCGGCGCCGGCCATGACGGACCTGCTGGGCGGCGTGATCGACATGTACTCGGCCAGCCCGTCCGAGGTGATTGCCCAGGCGAATGGGGGAAAGATCCGCCTCCTGGCCATCTCCAGCGCTACGCGCTCCAAGGAGCTGCCGAATGTGCCGACCATCTCCGAGACCTTTCCCGGCCATGAGGTCACCACCTGGAACGGCTTGGTGGCGCGCGCCGGCACGCCCCCCGAGGTGCTGGACCGCATCGCCGCGGAGGTGCTGCGCATGAAGGACGACCCCGTGGCACTGCAGAAGCTCGAAGAAGCCGGCGTGGTGCCGCTGTTCACCCCCCGCGCCGCATTCGGTGCACAGATCCAGCGCGAGCTGCTGATGTGGGGCAAGGTGCTCAAGAACTCCGGGATCCGCGCCGAATGAAGCCGCGGTCCCCAACTGCATGAATTCAAGGAAGGAAACTGCAATGAACTGGTTTGGAATTGCCACCTACATGGCCGGTGCGGGTGACACCGCGCCGCGCATGGGTCTGGTGGTCGACAATGCTGTCTACGACGCGCAGGCCGCCCTGCAGGCGTTCACGCCCGCCGCGCAGGCCATGCCCATGGACCTCTGGGGGCTGTTGGCGCAGTGGGATGCGTCCGCCGCCGCGCTGGAGGCCCTGGAAGCGGCGGCGTTGGCCATCCGCCAAGGGCGCATCCAGCTGCCACGGCAAGAGGGGGCGCTCGCCGTTCCCTACGCGCCCGCCCGCATCTTCGCGACAGCCTCCAACTACTACGAGCATGCCGCGGAGATGGGCACCCAGTTGGCCGCGCGCAGCGAGAGCTCGCCCTACATCTTCATGAAGGCCGAGACCAGCGTGACGCCCACGAAGACCGCCGTCGTCATGCCCGCGAGCACGATGAAGCTCGATTGGGAGGTGGAGCTGGCGGTGGTCATCGGACGCGGCGGCCGCCATATCGCCGAGAAGGATGCCTACGCGCACATCGCCGGCTACACGGTGATCAACGACATCAGTGCCCGCGATCTCACGCGCCGCTCGGACTACCCCTTCTCGCACGACTGGTTCCGCGGCAAGAGCTTCGACACCTTCGCGCCGCTGGGTCCCTGGTTCGTGCCCCGCGATTGCGTGGGGGACCCGATGGACCTGCGCATGCAGCTCACGGTCAACGGCGAGAGCATGCAGGACGCGAGCACCCAGGGCATGATCTTCAACATTGCCGAACAGATCGCCTACCTCTCGAGCATCCTCACGCTCAAGCCGGGCGACCTGATCGCCACGGGAACGCCCACGGGCGTGGGCATGGGGCGTGGCCTTTTCCTCAAGCCGGGTGACGTGATGGTGGCCTCGATCGCGCAGATCGGCTCCATCGAAAACCACGTCATTGCAGCGCCCTGAACAGCGCGCGACACAGATTCACACGCAACGGAGTTCGCCATGGAAAAGCTCAAACCCCGCCGCCTCGGGCACATCGTGCTCATGGTGCGCGATATCCAGAAATCGGCCAGGTTCTACACCGAGGTGCTGGGCCTCGAAGTCTCGGACTGGATCGGCGAGAACATGGTCTTCCTGCGCGCGGGGGAGGACCACCATGACCTCGCGCTCGCGCAACTGCCCGCCGACTCGCCGGACCTGGACGACCTGCCGCGCTACTCGCGGCCAGGCCTGGAGCATTTCTCCTACCTCATCGACAGCCTGGAGGAAATGGAGCGCTCGGTGCGGGTGCTGCAGGCGCACGGTGTGGAAATCGTGCGCGGCATCGGCCGCCACGGGCCGGGCAACAACCTCTTCCTGGTGTTCAAGGACCCCGATGGCAACAACGTCGAGGTCTACTGCGACATGACACAGATCCCGCAGGATGGTCAGCACCAGGCCGAGGTCTGGGAGCGCAACCTGGAGAGTTTTGACCAGTACCGGCTCGAACGCTTCGTCGTGCCCCCACCACCGCATCTGGTGGCGTCCAAGACCGGAAGGGGCAAGGCTTCCTGAGCGGCCAGAGGCCGCGTCAAGAGAAAGAGGCGGTGCTCCTGGAGGGGCACCGCCTTTCTGGTTTTGCCGGTTCTCAGCAGAGGGAGATGGCCGTCGCCGGCACACGCCCCGCAAAACAGTCCGCCAGGCTGGCGAGCAGCGCCGTGGTCTGCGCCGCCTGGGATGCGGGTGAGCGCCCTGCCATGTGCGGTGTGAGCAGCACATTGTCGAGCGCACGCAGCGCCGCAGGCACGTCGGGCTCGTACTCGAACACATCCAGGCCCGCGCCTGCAATGCCGCCGGTGCGCAGGGCCTGCACCAGGGCATCGGTATCGACCACCGAGCCCCGCGCCACGTTCACGAAGAAACCCTCGGCACCGAGGGCCGCCAACACCGGCCCGTCCACGATGTGGTGGGTGGATGCGCCGCCTGGGCAGGCGGCCACCAGGTAATCGCTCGCGCTGGCGAGCGCGAGAAGACTGGGCTCATGCTGGTAGGGCAGGCCGTGGCCCGGGCTGCGGGTGCAGTAGCGCACCTGCATGCCAAAGCCGATGGCGCGCCGGGCAATGGCCTGCCCGATGCGGCCCATGCCGATGATGCCGAGCGTGGCGCCATGGAGCGTCGGGCGCGCTGCCCTGAGGCCATGCCAGCCACACGCGCGCACGGCGGCGGTGAGCGCGCCGTAGCCCCGGCTGAGCGCGAGCAGAAAGCCCAGCGCATGGTCGGCCACGGTCTCGTCGTTGGCGCCTGGGGCGTTGGCCACTACCACGCCGCGCCGTGCAGCGGCGGCGAGGTCCACCGCCTCGTAGCCGGCACCGAAGGCGCAGACGATGCGCAGCGCCGGCATCCGCTCCAGCTGCGCGGCGGACAGGCCCGTGGTGCCGTTCGTCACTACCGCAGCGATGTCTTCCCAGGGCACGGGCAGGGTGGCCGTGGCGTCATGCACGGTGTAGAGGCTGGCCAGGGCTGCCCGCGTGGCCGCAGGCAGCGGGATCAGCGCCAGGATGTGGGGACGCTGCTGCTGCACGCTGCGCTCCATTCAGCCCGCGGTGGCCGGTGCCACCTCTTTGACCGCCCCCTTCCAGCCGGACTCGGTGATGTCGAACACGATCCCGTCGGGCGTGCGGTACTTCACCTCGTAGAACACGTTGGGGTCGGTCTCCTTGCGGCCCGTGAGGTAGGTGCCGCCTGCGGCGACCACGCGCTTTTCGGCCTCCTCGAGGTTGTCCACCCACATGCCGAAGTGGATCACGCCACGCACGTCCTTGAGCTTTTCGTAGCCGGGAACCGCCTCGTCCTTGAAGTTCAGCAAGGCCACGTTCATCACGCCGTCGGTCATGTACCAGCCTCGCATGGCGCGGCCCGCGCGGGTCATGCCGAAGGCCTGCTCGAAGAACTGGGCCGCGGCCTCGGGGTCGCTGACCGACAGGGCGATGTGCCTGAGCTTTTCCATGTGATTTCTCCTGTTGTGTATGTCGACATGGAAAGTATAGTGAATTAAATTTCAATTGGTATACCAAAACATCAATGTGTATAATTTTTGGCATGAACAACGCATCGCAGCCCTTCGGATCGCTCAGTGCCCAGGACCAGGCCTTGCTCGACGGCATCGGGCCGCGCTGGGCCGAGGACATCAACCGGCACCGCGACCTGGTGGTGCGCACCTACACGCCCCTGGTGCTGCAGGCAGACAACCGTGGCATCGAGGTGGCCCGCGACCTGCCCTATGGCGCTGCACCACGCCAGGTGCTCGATGTGTACAGCCGCAGCGCCTGGGCGGGGGAGGCGCGCGATGTGCTGGTCTTCTTCCATGGCGGGGCCTTCATCCGCGGCAGCAAGAGCGCCAACGGCGCCATCTACGACAACGTGGCCTACTGGTTCGCGCGCCAGGGCTGCGTGGCGGTGAATGTGGAATACCGGTTGGCGCCACACACCGCGTACCCGGGCGGTGCCGCTGACGTGGTGGCCGCTGTCCGCTGGGTGCGCACGCACATCGCGCGCTTTGGTGGCGATGCGGGGCGCATCTTCCTCATGGGCCATTCGGCCGGGGGCTCGCATGTGGCCAGTGCACTGTTCGACCCGGCGCTGGCAGAGCGCCTCACCCCGGCCGAGACCGCCGGGGCCCTGCTCGTCAGCGCACGGCTGCGTGCCGACGTGCTGCCGGACAACCCCAATGCCGATGGGGTGCGCGCCTACTTCGGCGAGGACACCGCGCTGTACGAACAGCGCTCGCCCGCCAGCCATGCGGGCCAGAGCAATGTGCCCCTGTTCATTGCCGTGGCGCAGTACGAGAACACGCACCTCGACCGCTATGGCCAGGAGTTCCACGCCCGCGCCCTGGCCAGCGGGCGCACTGCGCTCACGCGCTTTGCCTCCCTGCCGCGGCACAACCACACCTCCATCGTCGCCCACTTCAACAGCGGCGAAGAGACCCTGGGCCCGCAGCTGCTCGATTTCATGCACGCAACGCGCTGACCCGCCTCGACCACCCCACCGCTTCTCCAACCCCTTGCGCACCGACACCATGCAAAGCACCCGCCCCCTCAAGGTCCTCGCTCCGGCCCTCACGCCCTTCCATGCCGACCTGTCCGTCAACCGCCCGGCGTTCATCGCCTTCTGCCGTTGGCTTGTGGCGCAGGGTGCCGGTCTGGCGGTGTTCGGCACCAACAGCGAGGCCAATTCGCTCAGCCTGTCCGAAAAAATCGAACTGCTCGAAGCGCTGGTGGATGCCGGCATTCCGGCCAGCGCCATGGTGCCCGGCACCGGTCTGTGTTCCGTGCCAGAGACCGTGGCCCTGACCCGCCGTACCGTCGAGTTGGGCTGCGCCGGCGCGCTGGTGCTGCCGCCCTTCTATTTCAAGCCCGCGGCCGAGGACGGGCTGTTCGCCCACTATGCGCAGGTGATCGAAGCCGTGGGCTCCGAGCGCCTGAAGCTCTACCTCTACCACATCCCCCAGTTCACGGGCGTGCCCATCAGCTGCGCGCTGATCGAGCGGCTGCTCAAGGCCTACCCCGGCACCGTGGCCGGCATCAAGGACAGTTCGGGCGACTGGGCCAACACCGAGCGCGTGCTGCGCGAGTTCCCGGGGTTCGAGGTCTTCCCCGCATCGGAGGCGCTGCTCGAAAAGGCCTTGCCGCTGGGGGCGGCGGGCTGCATCTCGGCCACCGCCAACGTGCAACCGGGCGCCATCGCGCAGGCACTGCAGGCCTGGGGGACGCCGGGGTTCGAGGCCCTGCAGGCCCAGCTCAAGGCGGTGCGCAGCCTGTTCCAGGCCCACCCCATGATTCCCGCGCTCAAGCATGTGGTGGCCCGGGAGTTCGGGGACAGCGGCTGGTGCCATGTGCGCCCGCCCTTCGCGCCCGCCGATGCGGCCTGGGCCGAAGGCCTGTGCGCGCAGCTCGCCCAGGCCGGCTTCCACATGGCGCGCCCATGACGGCGGCCGTCACCCTGCCGCGCCCCCTGGGTGCCTACGCGCGCTGGCGGCGGGTGGGTGACCTGGTGTTCATCGCCGGCGTCAGTGCACGCCTGCCCAGTGGCGAGATCGACGGTGTCCTGCGCGATGGCGCTGCGGTGCGCCACGACGTGGCCGCACAGACCCGCCGCGTGCTGCAGACCATAGCCGCGCTCGTGCAGGAAGCGGGCGGGGCAGGCCTGGCGGACTGCGTGGACATGCAGGCCTTCCTGGTGCGTGCCGAGGACTTCGCCACCTTCAACGCCGCCTATGGGGAGTACTTTCCCGGCGAAGCCCCCACGCGCACCACCGTGGTCGTGCGCGCCTTGCCCCACCCCGACATGGTGGTCGAAATCAAGGCCGTGGCCTGCCTCACCGGGGTGCGCATCCGATAGCCGCTGATCGCCCACGGTGTATGCAACTGGCGGGGCCCAAGCCAGTGCCCCCGTGCAAGGGCCGCCCCGCCGCACCGGGGGCGTCCCCCTCCCGACTCGCGCAGCGAGTCGAGAGAGGGGTGAAGGCGCGCAGCGCCTCAGGGGGTGCTTCACATCACGCCGGCACCGGCATCCCCTGCAAGGCCTTCACCTCCTGCAGCGAAAAGCTCGTGCGCACATGCTTGACGCCGGGCAGGCGCCGCAGCCTGTGCTGCATCAGCGCCGAGTAGGCATCCAGGTCCTGCGCGACGACCACCAGCACGAAGTCCTCGGGGCCCGAGACACCGTGGCACATCACCACCTCGGGAATGTCGCGCACCGTGGCCTCGAAGGCCAGCGACAGTGCTTCATCCTGGCTGTCGATGGTGATGGTGGCAAAGGCCATCACACCCCAGCCCAGGGCGCGCCGGTCCAGCCGAGCGCTGTAGCCGCTGATCAGCCCGGTGTCTTCCAGCCGCTTCACGCGCCGCCAGCAGGGCGACTGGGAGAGATGGGCACGTTCGGCCAGCTCGGAGGAGGTGAGCCGCGCATCGCCCTGCAGGGCGTTGAGCAGCAGTCGGTCGGTGGCGTCGAGGGCAATGGGCATGGCGTTTCCTGAAAGTGCGAATGGCGGGAATGTCTAGACCTGCTCCCCCTGAAACGGGGGCGAAATTGCAAAGAAATTTCGGCAGTCACGGCATAGACTACTTTCATGAATACAAAAATCAATTCTGGTATTCCAGATAAAGACATCCGCACACGGGATGCGGCTCCCATCACATGGGAAGATTGCCTGGCGCGTGACGACGTCGACCCCCTGGCCCCGGTGCGCCAGCGATTCCAGCTGCCCGAGGGCGTCATCTACCTCGACGGCAACTCCCTGGGCGCGATGCCGCGTGCCGTGCCGGCGCGCATGCACCGGGCCATCGAGCAGGAATGGGCCACCGGGCTGATCCGCTCCTGGAACGACGCCGACTGGTACCCCGCCCCCCAGCGCGTGGGCGCACGCATCGCCAGGCTCGTGGGGGCCGAGGACAACGAGGTCATCGTCGCCGACTCCACCTCGGTCAACTTGTTCAAGCTGCTCGTGGCAGCGCTGCGCATGCGACCCGGGCGCAGTCTGATGCTGGGCGAGCGCGGCAACTTCCCCACCGACGCCTACGTGGCCCAGGGCGTGGCCGAAATCACCGGCACGCAGTTCCGCGCCGTGGAGCCCGAGGAGGTGCTGGCCGCGCTGAACGAAGACGTGGCCGTGCTCGCGCTCACGCACGTCAACTACAAGAGCGGCCAGGCCTATGACATGGCCGCCGTGACGCGGCGCGCGCACGAGGTGGGGGCGCTCGTGATCTGGGATCTGGCCCACACCGCAGGCGCCATGCCCTGTGCGCTCAACGACTGCCAGGTCGACTTCGCCGTGGGCTGCGGCTACAAGTACCTCAATGGCGGGCCCGGGGCTCCTTCGTTCGCCTTCGTAGCCCGGCGCCACCAGGAGGGGCTGCGCCAGCCGCTCACGGGCTGGCACGGCCATGCGCGGCCTTTCGCCTTCACCCACGGTTACGAGCCCGCACCAGGGATCGACCGCATGCTCGTGGGCACGGCGCCGCAGCTCGGTTTGATTTCGCTGGAGGCCGCACTCACTGCCTTCGACGGTGTGGACATGCAGGCCCTGCGCGCCAAGAGTGTGGCTTTGACCGGGCTGTTCATCGCGCTAGTGGACCAGGAGTTGGGTGCCTACGGCTTCGGCCTGGCCACGCCGCGCGATCCCGCGCTGCGCGGCAGCCAGGTTTCGCTCACCCACCCCGAGGGCTACGCCATCGTGCAGGCCCTCATCGCACGGGGCGTGATCGGCGATTTCCGCGCACCCGACATCCTGCGCTTCGGCTTTGCCGCGCTGTACCTGGGCCATTGCGACGTGTGGAACGCCGTTGCCGCGCTCAAGAGCGTGATGGCCGAAGGCGACTGGCGCAAGCCCGAGTTCATGGCCCGCAAGGCCGTCACCTGATTCCCGTCCTGCAGACCATTACCACCATAAAAGAGGAGACAAAGAACGTGAATCGAAAGAACATCATTCCGCGCTGCGTGCCCGCCGCCATCGCGGCCTGGGCCATCGCACCGACGCTTGCGTTCGCGCAGGTGACGCTGTCCGGCTTCGTCGATCTGAATCTCGAGATCGCCAAGTCCGGCGGCGGCACCCAGCGCAGCCTGGTGTCGGGGGGGCTGAACACCTCGCGCCTGCAGTTCAAGTCCGTGGAGGACCTGGGCGGCGGGCTCAAGGCCACCGCCGTGCACGAGCTGACCTTCCGCGCGGACTCCGGCCAGGCCGGATCGCCGCGCCACACCTATGTCGCGTTGGGCAGCAAGGACTGGGGCGAGATCAGCGCGGGCCGGCGCGACCTGCCCTCGGCCGAGATGTACGGCTACATCGACCCGACCTTTTCGGGCGACTACAGCCCCATCAGCAACACCCTGCTGTACTTCGCGCCCTGGCGCGAAAGCAACGGGATCTTCTACACCTCGCCGCGCGTGGCCAACCTGCAGGCGCGCATCGGCACCACCTTCGGCCGCGAAGACGGCAGCAAGGACGCCAAGGCCACGAGCATCGCCATCGACTACTGGAACAAGGACCTGTACCTGATGGCCGCCTTTGACCGGCAGTACCGCCGCGACCTGGACAGCCCCGAGCGCATGCGCCACTCCACGGACCACTACCTGGGCGGGGTGTACTCCATGGGGCCGCTGGACCTGACCTTCCTCTACCACCGCTACAACGGCAACTACGCCTATCCGCCCTATGTCGGCTTTGCCTCCAAGGGCAACGACGTGCAGCTGGGCCTGCGCTACGAATTCAATGCGCTGCAGCGCGTGTTCGCCAGCGTGGTGCGCAAGAACGACCGGCCCAACGCCGCGCTGTCGGATGCCACGAGCTGGGTGGCCGGCTACCTGCATGGCCTGTCCAAGCGCACCGACCTGTACACCATCGTGGGTGCAGTACACCACGCACGCGACTCGGAGCTGCGTTTTCCGGTGAGTTTCAACCACGCCACCCCCCTGTCCAACGAAAACCCGCGTGGCGTGCAGATCGGCATGCGCCACAAGTTCTGAAGGAGCGAACGAACATGAAGCCCACCACCACCCTCCTGGCCTGCCTGCTGAGCGCCGGCCTGGTCGCACCCGCACTGGCCCAGACCATCGTGCCGCCGCCTGAAGGCGCGGCACGGCTGCCCGTCAAGGAAGAGCGCGAAGAAGCCAAGGGCACGCCCGGCGAACCGGCGCGGCCGGCCGCGGGCAGCTATGGCATGGACGCCAGCGGCGCTTTCCGGCACCCGGCCGAAGCCCCGGGCATCGGCGGCACCCACCCCTTCAAGGGCAGCCTCGATTACCTGGACCAGAACAGCTACCTTCACAACACCAAGGTCGAGGCACGCTACCCCGACATGCTGGGCAGCCCCTACCACTCGTGGCAGACCACGGTGGACATGGAGGGCCGGCGCTACATGGTGATCCACGAGAAGTCGTTCTACAAGGTGTTCGACATCACCGACCCGCGCGCGGCGAAGAAGGTGGCCGAAAAGAAATGGGCCTGGGGCAGCAACGAGCATCCCTTCGGCCCGCTCACCATCCAGTTCAACGAGAAGCTGGGCAAGCATGTCGCCGTGCAGTGCTATGAAGTCACGCGCTTCGGTATCCTGGAAAACAAGTACAAGCCCGAGCAGAAGGCCAAGATCGACGCCATCCGCCAGCAGCCCATCCTGCGCGGCTTCCGCGTGTTCGAGGTGGGCAGCCCCGACCCGGCGCAATGGAAGAAGCTCTCCGAGCTGCCGCTTCACAGCAAGGCCGTGGCCGACCAGTTCCCACAGCAAGGCTCCGGCTGCGGCGACGTGCCGGTGTACTGGGGGGGCAAGTACCTGTTCGTCTCGGGCGCGCCCGACGACAGCTTTGCCAACCAGGAGTACGCCAACTTCCTCTACAACCAGGCGCAGATGGCCTTCGACCTGAGCGACCCGCGCAAGCCGCAGCGGCTGTCGACCTGGTGGGTGCCGGGGGCGCGCACGGGTGAAGAGGCGGAGTACCGCAAGAACCCGCGCGTGGGCAAGAAGACCGCATGGATGGGCGCGCGCATGCCGCTGTTCATCCCGCGCGATCCCGAAAAGGGCGGCAAGTACGGCTATGCGGCCATGGGCGGTATGGGCTTCCATGTGATCGACGTGTCCAACCCCGGCGCGATGAAGCGCGTGGGCCACCTGGACATGCCGGTCAGCCAGGCGGGTACCGAGGGCGACAACGTCGACGTGAGCCAGGTGGAGAAAACCGGCATCGTCTACTTCAGCGGCTACCCGCTCAACGAGGACTGCTACGAGCCCTACAAGGACATCTATGCGATCGACGTGAAGGATCCGGCCAAGCCGCGCATCCTGGCGACCCTGCCGCGCCCCACGCCGCCCCAGGGCGCGCCCTTCACCGACTACTGCCAGCGCCGCGGCAGCTTCGGACCCAAGCGCAGCGGCTACTGGCACCAGCCGGGCACGCCAAGCGACAAGTACCTGGTCTACGCCTTCTACAACGCGGGTGCGCAGATCTTCGACGTGAGCAACCCGGCAGAGCCGAAGATCGCGGGCTACTTCGTGCCCCCGACCGTCGACCCCAAGGTCAACCAGCACTTCGGTGACCAGACGCATGGCGTGTTCATCGAGTGGGACCGCAACCTGATCTGGGTCTTCACCAACCACGGCGCCTATGCCGTGTCCTCGCCACTGCTCGGGGCTCCCAAGTCCGGCCTGTGACTCTGCCAGAAGAAAAAGGAACATTCATGCCATACAGCCAACATTGGATGATCGGCGCCACGCTCGCACTGCTGGGTGCAGGCGCCAGCGCGCAAGACGTCGTGCGCATCGGCCACGTGGGCCCCACCAGCGGCCCCATTGCCCACCTGGGCAAGGACAACGAGCTGGGCGCGCGCATGGCCATCGATGAACTCAACGCCAAGGGCGTGGTCATCGGCGGCAAGAAGGTCCGGCTCGAACTGCAGGGCGAAGACGACGCGGGCGACCCGCGCCAGGGCACGGCGGCCGCACAGAAGCTCGTCGATGCCAAGGTGCATGCCGTGGTCGGCCACCTCAATTCGGGCACGACCATTCCGGCGTCCAAGATCTACAGCGATGCGGGCATCGCGCAGGTCTCGCCCTCGGCCACCAACCCCAAGTACACGCGCCAGGGCTACAAGACCACCTTCCGGGTGGTGGCCGACGACGTGCACCTGGGCGGAACGCTGGGCAAATACGCGGTGAACGTGCTCAAGGGCAAGAGCATTGCCGTCATCGACGACCGCACGGCCTACGGCCAGGGCGTGGCCGCCGAGTTCGAGAAGGGCGCCAAGAGCGCGGGTGGCAGCATCGTGGGCCACGAGTTCACCACCGACAAGGCGGCGGACTTCATGGCCATCCTCACCAGCCTCAAGGCGAAGAAGCCCGATGTGATCTTCTTCGGCGGCATGGACTCGGTGGCCGGCCCCATGCTGCGGCAGATGAAGCAGCTGGGCATCCAGGCCCGCTTCGTCGGGGGCGACGGCGTCTGCACGGCCGAGCTGCCCAAGCTCGCCGCGGGCGACATGGCCGACGGCCAGGTGGTCTGCGCCGAAGCCGGTGGTGTGGAGGGCGCGCAGAAGAAGGGCATGGACGACTTTCGCGCGCGTTTCAAGGCAACCACCAAGAACGAGGTGCAGGTCTACGCCCCGTACTCGTACGACGCGGTCGGCGTGATCGTGGCCGCCATGGTCAAGGCCGGCTCCTACCAGCCTGCCAAGTACCTGCCGGTGCTGGCACAGACCAAGGGCTACCCGGGCGTGACGGGCAGCATCAGCTTTGACGCCAAGGGCGACCTGCAGGGCGGCGCGTTGACCCTGTACACCTACAAGGCCGGCCAGCGCGAGGCCATCGGCGTGGTGCGCTGACAAGCGCTGCAGCCGGGGAGGGGATCCCTGGCACCCTGGAGGAGCGACCAAGGTTTGCCTCCATGCCCTGCGGCATGGAGGCATTTTTTTTGGTCGCCTGGACGGTGCGGGGAAAAGAGGGTGGATCCTCCATTGCTCGGGATTGGTGTTTTTGGTATACCTAAACACGTTTGGGTATCCATATTGAAGAAATTACCAACCACGAGGATCTCTATGAACTCTTCCATGCATCGCGCACTGGCCCTGGCGGGCTGCGCCGCCCTGCCGCTTGCCGCGCTGGCCCAGCCGGCGGACGCCAACCGGGTCAGCCTCTATGGCTTTCTCAAGGTGGACGTGGAGCAGGTGCGCGCATCGGGCACCGCGGGCGCTGCGGCCCTGCGTGCCAACCGGCTGTCCAACAACCTGTCGGTGCTGGGCTTCCGGGCCCGGGAGGACCTGGGCGGCGGCATGGCCGCCTGGGCCCAGTTCGAGGGCAATGTCCGCGTGGACACCGGCGACGGGCCGTTCAGCGGGCGCAATACGGCGCTGGGGCTTTCCACCCCGGCCGGCGAACTGGTGCTGGGGCAATGGGAGGCGCCGCTGCGCTTTGCCTCGGTGTATGCCATCGACCCCTTCACGGCCGGCATATTCGCCTCCAACTCCATCATGGGCAACGGTTTCGCGACGGCGGCCAACGGCCAGTCCCCGGCTTCGTTCGACCGGCGCCAGCCCAACCTGCTGCAGTACTGGTCGCCGGCCATGGGGGCCTGGTCGCTGCGGCTGGCCTATGCCCTGCCGGAGGAAAAGACCGACCAGACCTCCCCCGACATGTTCAGCGGCCTGCTCAGCTACCGCGACGGCCCGCTCTACGCGGCTTGGGGCTACGAGTTGCACCGCGCCTACTTCGGCGCACACAGCCGCGACGATGCGCACCGCCTGGCCCTGGCCTACACCTTGGGCCGAACCCGGCTGCGGGGCAGCTGGGAGCAGTTGCGCTACGAGCCCGCGCCCGGCGAGTCTCTGCGGCGCAGTGCCTGGCAGGTGGCCGTGACGCACCAGCTCGACGACTGGCAGGAGCTGGCACTGTCCTACGTGCAGGCCCAGGCGGCGCGGGGCCATGCCAGCAGCGCCGTGGGCGGTATCGGCGTCCCGGGCAGCGACTCGGGCGCGCGCCAGGTCTCGCTGGGCTACACCTACCGCCTGTCCAAGCGCACGGACCTGTGGGCGGCCTACACGCGCATCACCAATGGCGCGACGGCGGCCTACAACCTGTCGGCCAACGGCATCGCCGGCCTCAAGCCGGGGCAGGACCCTTCGGGCCTGGGCCTGGGCATCACCCACCGCTTCTGAGCGGCGGCCAGCAAAAACGGCACCCGAAGGTGCCGTCGTTGTGGGCTGGTGGCTCGGCTCAGGCGGCGGCAGCGGCCTTGAGCTTCAGGCGCCAGGCATGCAGCAGGGGCTCGGTGTAGCCGCTGGGCTGGGCCATGCCCTTGAAGACCAGGTCGCAAGCCGCCTGGTAGGCCATGCTGGTGCCGAAGTGGCCGGCCATGGGCTGGTACAGCGGGTCGCCGGCGTTCTGGCCGTCCACCACGGCGGCCATGCGCTCGAAGGTCTCCTTGACCTGGGCTTCGGTGACCACGCCATGGCGCAGCCAGTTGGCCATGTGCTGGCTGCTGATGCGCAGCGTGGCGCGGTCTTCCATCAGGCCCACGTTGTGGATGTCGGGCACCTTGGAGCAGCCCACGCCCTGGTCCACCCAGCGCACCACATAGCCCAGGATGCCCTGGGCGTTGTTGTCCAGCTCCTGCTGCTTCTCGGCGTCGGTCCAGTGGGGCGTGGCCGTCACGGGCACGGTGAGCAGGCCGGTCAGCAGGTTGTCGCGCTCGGCGTTCACATCGGTCTTTTCCAGGCCGATCTGGATCTCGCTCACATTGACCTGGTGGTAGTGCAGCGCGTGCAGCGTGGCGCCCGTGGGGCTGGGCACCCAGGCGGTGTTGGCGCCGGCCTTGGGGTGGGCGATCTTCTGCTTGAGCATCTCGGCCATCAGGTCGGGCATGGCCCACATGCCCTTGCCGATCTGCGCCTTGCCGCGCAGGCCGCAGGACAGGCCCACGAGCACATTGTTCTTCTCGTACGACTGGATCCAGGCGCTGGTCTTCATGTCGCCCTTGCGGATCATGGGGCCGGCCAGCATGGCGGTGTGCATCTCGTCGCCCGTGCGGTCCAGGAAGCCGGTGTTGATGAAGGCCACGCGGCTGGCGGCCGCGGCGATGCAGGCCTTGAGGTTCACGCTGGTGCGGCGCTCTTCGTCCATGATGCCCAGCTTCACGGTGTCGGCGGGCAGGCCCAGCAGCTGTTCCACGCGGCCGAACAGATCGCTGGCAAAGCCCACTTCAGCGGGGCCGTGCATCTTGGGCTTGACGATGTAGACGCTGCCCTTGCGCGAGTTGCGGATGCCGTTGGCGCCGTGGCCTTGCAGGTCGTGCAGGGCGATGGTCGTGGTCACGACCGCATCCATGATGCCTTCGGGGATCTCGCGCTGCGTGCCTTGGGCATCGGTGTACAGGATGGCCGGGTTGGTCATCAGGTGGCCCACATTGCGCAGGAACATCAGCGAGCGGCCATGCAGGCGCACGCCACCAGCCTTGCCGTCGGGGGCCGTGTACACGCGGTCGGCGTTCAGGCCGCGCGTGATGGTCTTGCCGCCCTTGGCGACCTGTTCGGTCAGCGTGGCCTGGATGATGCCCAGCCAGTTGCTGTAGCCCAGCACCTTGTCTTCGGCGTCCACGGCGGCTACCGAGTCTTCCAGGTCGAGGATGGTGGACAGGGCCGCTTCCAGCACCAGGTCGCTCACGCCGGCCGCATCGCTCTGGCCGATGGGGGTGGCACGGTTGATCTGGATGTCGAGGTGCAGGCCGTTGTGCTGCAGCAGCACCGACGAGGGGCTGGCCGCATCGCCCTGGTAGCCCTTGAACTGCGAAGCGTCCTTGAGGCCCGTGCTGCTGCCATTGGCCAGCGAGACCACCAACTGGCCGCCTTCGACGCGGTAGCCGGTCGAATCCTTGTGCGAGCCGCCCGCCAGGGGTGCCGTGTCGTCCAGCACCTGGCGTGCGAAGGCGATCACCTTGGCGCCGCGCACCGGGTTGTAGCCCTTGCCCTTCTCAGCGCCATCGGTCTCGGGGATGGCATCGGTGCCATACAGCGCGTCGTACAGGCTGCCCCAGCGCGCGTTGGCGGCGTTCAGCGCATAGCGCGCGTTCAGGATGGGCACCACCAGCTGCGGGCCGGCCTGGGTGGCCAGCTCATCGTCCACATTGGCGGTGGTGGCCTGCACGTTGGCGGGCTGGGGCACCAGGTAGCCGATCTTTTCCAGGAAACCGCGGTAGGCCACCATGTCGGTGATCGGGCCGGGGTTGGCCTGGTGCCAGGTGTCCAGTTCGGTCTGCAGGCGGTCGCGCTCGGCCAGCAGGGCGATGTTGCGCGGTGCCAGGTCGGCGACGATGGCGTCAAAGCCCTTCCAGAAGGCGGCGCTGTCCACGCCGGTGCCGGGCAGCACCTTGTCTTCGACGAAGCGGAACAGGGAGGTGGCCACTTGCAGGCCGTGGATGGAAGTGCGGTCGGTCATGGGAGTGCCTCGGGCGGTTGGATGTGGACAAAAGCAGGGCCCACCATGGCAGGCCATGGGCACACTGTATTGCAAATGTTTGTCGATATAAATATGCTCAAAAGCTGGAAACCAATGACTTTTTCGCAAAAATAGAGGGCTCCACCGCCCGCCCACCTTCCGGATCCACGCCATGGACAAGCTCAAGGCCTTTGAATCCTTTGTTTCGGTTGCCACGCGCGGCAGCCTGACCGCCGCTGCCAAGGCCGAGGGGGTGGCGCCGGCCATCATGGGCCGCCGGCTCGATGCGCTCGAAGAGCACCTGGGCGTCAAGCTGCTGGTGCGCACCACCCGGCGCATCAGCCTCACGCACGAGGGCAGTGCCTTTCTGGAGGACTGCCAGCGCCTGCTGTCCGACGTGGCCAATGCCGAGGCCAGCGTGTCCGAAGGCGGCGTCAAGGCCACGGGGCACCTGCGCATCACGGCACCGGCCGGTTTTGGCCGGCGCCATGTGGCGCCGCTGGTGCCGCGCTTTCGCGCCGAGCACCCCGATGTGACGATCTCGCTGAACCTCAGCGACCGCGTGGTCGACCTGGCCGGCGAGGGTTTCGACTGCGCCGTGCGTGTGGGCGACCTGCCCGACTCCTCCCTGGTCAGCGTGCGCATTGCCGACAACCGGCGGCTGTGCGTGGCCACGCCCGGCTACCTCCAGCACCACCCGGCCCCGCGCCACCCGGGCGAACTGCCCTCGCACGACTGCCTCACCCTGTCCAGCGAAGCCTCGCAGACACGGGGCTGGGCCTTTCGCATGCCGCTCGAAGGCGGCGGCACCGAGGTCGTGCACCTCAAGCCGGGCGGGCCGCTCGATTGCTCCGACGGGCAGGTGCTGCACGACTGGTGCCTGGCCGGCTATGGCATTGCCTGGCGCAGCACCTGGGAGGTGGAGGCCGAGATCGCGGCCGGCCGCCTGGTCGAGGTGCTGGAGGACTTTGCGGCGCCGCCCAATGGCATCTACGTGGTCTTCCCCCAGCGCAAGCACATGCCGCTGCGCGTGCGGCTGTGGATCGACTTCCTCAAGCACCATTACGCGCAGCCCGCGTTCTGGCGCGGCATGCCGGCCCCCTGACCAGGGTCTTGCGCCTGGATGCACGGTGCCGGCCGTGGCAGACTGTGCACTCCATGTCCGAGCCCACGCTCCTGGTCGCCGATGACCATCCCCTGTTCCGTACCGCCGTGCTGCATGTGCTGCGCGAGCGCCTGCCCCAGTTCCGCACACTGGAGGCGGCCAGTGCGGCCACGTTGGGCGCCGCCTTGCAGGAGCATCCCGAGGTCGAGCTGGTGCTGCTGGACCTGAGCATGCCCGGCGCCCGCGGCTTCTCGGCCCTGCTGCACGTGCGCGGCGAGTACCCGGAACTGCCCGTGGTGATCATCTCGTCCAACGACCACCCGCGCGTGATCCGCCGGGCCCAGCAGTTCGGCGCCGTGGGCTTCATTCCCAAGTCCGCACCGGCCGAGGCCATGGGCGCGGCCATCGAGGCGGTGCTGGCCGGCGACAGCTGGTTCCCGCCCATGGCGGCCGAGCGTTCCGAGGCCGATGCCGAACTCGCCGCCCGCCTGGCACAGCTCACGCCCCAGCAGTTCCGCGTGCTGCTCTACCTGGCCGATGGCCTGCTCAACAAGCAGATCGCGGCCGAGATGGGGCTGGCCGAGAACACCGTCAAGGTGCATGTCACCGCCGTGCTGCGCAAGCTCGCCTGCCACAGCCGCACCCAGGCCGCGGTGCTGGTCAAGGGCCTGGAGACGGAAGACGCCGCTTCCGCCTGAGGCCGGCTCAGCGCTCGCGCAGCCGCAGCAGGGTCTGGCTCATCAGCGCACGCAGCGCGGGCGCACGCACCGGCTTGGCCAGAAAGCCCCAGCCGCGTTCGGCGGCCTGGCGCCGCAGGGTGGCATCGCGCTCCGCCGTCACCAGGATCACGGCGGGCGACTGGCCCCAGCGCTGGCACAGGGCCGCATAGACGTCCGGGCCGTGGTGGCCGGCCCCCAGGTTCACGTCCAGCAGCACCAGCTCGGGCGCCTGGCCGGGCCGGGCCTGGCCCAGCGCCTCAGCCGCGCCGCCGGCCAGGGGCACCTGGCAGCCCCAGCGTTCCAGCAGGGCCCGGGTGGCGGTGCAGGTCGGTCCGTCGTCCTCGATCACCCAGGCGCTGCTGCCGTGCAGCGGTGCGTCCTCGGGCGGTTGCTGCGTGGTCGCGGGCGCCGGGGTCTGCGGCACGGCGGCCGCATCGCCCAGGGGCACCAGCACCCAGAACACACTGCCCCGGCCCAGTTGCGAGCGCAGCCCGATGGGGTGGCCCAGCAGCCGGCCCAGGCGCTCCACGATGGCCAGGCCCAGGCCGGCACCCCGGTCATCGGCACGGCCTTCGTCCAGGCGGCGGAACTCCTCGAAGATCTCGCGCTGCAGCGCTTCGGGGATGCCCGGCCCTTGGTCGTGCACCTCGATGCGCAGGTGGCTGTCGCCTACGCGCCGGCAACCCACCACGATGCGCCCGCGCCGGCTATAGCGGATGGCGTTGGAGACGAAGTTCTGCAGGATGCGGCGCAGCAGGTTCTCGTCGGTGCGCACCACCTGGCGTGTGGGCACGCACGAGAGCTGCAGGCCCTGGCTCTCGGCGAGCACGCCGAAGTTGTGCGCCAGCACCTGCAGCAAGGGGCCCAGGGCCACGTCGTGGATGCGCACCTCAAGCTGGCCCGACTCCATGCGCGAGATGTCGAGCAGGCTGTTGAGGATGGCGTCCTGCGCGGCCAGGGCCCCGTCGATGCTGTCGGCCGCATGCCGGCCGGCCTCGTCGTGCAGGTGGCCGCGCAGCAGCGAGGTGAACATGCGCGCGGCGTTCAACGGCTGCAGCAGGTCGTGCACGGCGGCCGCCACGAAGCGCGTCTTGTAGCGGTTGGCCTGCTCGGCCTCGCGCCGGGCCGCGTCCAGGTCGCGCGTGCGGTCGGCCACGCGCTGCTCCAGTGCATCGGCCAGCGAACGCAGTTCGCGCGCGGCGTTCTTGTAGCTCGTGATGTCGGCATAGCTGGTCACGAAGCCGCCTTCGGGCAGCGGGTTGCCGCGGATCTCCAGCACTGTGCCATCGCCCTTGGCGCTCTCGTGCAGGTGGGGCAGGCCGCTACGCAGGTGCGACAGGCGCCGTTCGATGGCGTCGTCCACCGGGCCCGCACCCAGCAGGCCACGGCGCGCGTTGTGGCGCAGCAGCTCCGCGATGGGCCGGCCCACCTGCATCAGGTCGGCGGGGTAGCGGAACAGCTGCACATAGCGCGAATTCCAGGCCACCAGGTTCAGGTCGGCATCGATGATGACCACGCCTTGCGGCAGGTGCTCCAGGCTGCGCGACAGGCCCGTGTCGGTCTGCTGCGCCGCCTGCTGCGCGGCCTGCACGATACCGTCCTGCGCGGTGCGCAGCTCCTGGGCGTGCTGCTGCAGCACGGTCTCCAGCTCCTGGCGGCTGCGCTGGCGCAGCGAGGCCAGGCGCTGGCGCTGGCGCACGAACAGCACCAGCAGGGCCAGCGCCAGCCAGCCTCCGCCGCCAGCTGCGGCCGCCCAGCGGCTGTCGGCCACGCTGCTGTGGGTCTCGTGCACCAGGTGCAGCTGCCACGGGGTTCCGGGCAGGGGTTGGGTCTGCCACAGCAGGCGGCCGGGCACGCCCGGCAGATCGGCGGTCTGCAGGCGCACCAGGCGGCCGCCGTTGTCCATGTGCTCGTCCACCCGGTAGTCCAGCGGGCGCAGCGGCTGGTCGGAGTACTGGCGTGTCGTGGCCAGCTCGCGCCGCTCGGCATCGGAAAGGGGCTCGAGCAGCCGGTAGCGCCAGGCATCCTGGCTCGCCAGGAAGACCACGCCATGCGCGTCGGAGGCGAGCACGATGTCCTCGGTCTGCAGCCACTCGCGCTCCAGCTCCTGCAGCGCGATCTTGATCACCACCAGGCCCAGCGGTTCACCCTGTGCGTTGCGGATGGCCTGCGACAGGAAGTAGCCCGGCTCGCCCGTCGTCACCCCGATGCCGTAGAAGCTGCCGCTGCCCAGCGCCAGGGCCTGCTGCACGTAGGGGCGAAAGCTGTAGTCCACGCCCACGTTGCTCGTCGCCGTGCGCCAGTTGCTGGCCGCCACGGCCAGGCCCTCGCGGTTGATCAGGGTCAGCGTGGAGGACTGGCTGGCGCCGTTGGCACGCTCCAGCTTGCGGTTGAGCCCGTCCACCTCGGCCGGGCTCTGGGGCCGGCTCAGCGCCTCGTACAGCTGCGCGTCCAGTGCCAGCACCTCGGGCAAGGTGCGGTAGCGGTCGATGCGTTGGCCGAGTGTCTGCCCGTACAGGGCCAGTTGGCGCTGCACGCTGTCGCTCTCTTCGTGGAGCGAGTGCTGCCAGGCCCATTGCCCGGCCACGAACATGCTGGCCGCCATGCCGGCGAGCAGGGTCAGCACGGTCCAGAACTTGCGGCGGTGGGGCAGGGGCATGGCAGGGGCGGGTGTCCGCGGGCGTTTTTCGGTGCGCCGCCGGCAGGAAGAGGGCGGCTGCCCGCACCGGCGCGGTGCGCCTGCGAGTGTGCCGCAGCTTCTGCGGGGCTAAGTATTTCCACTAGGTCGTGCGGGCGTTCTCCCTATGGGAGCGCCAGCGACTACTACCAATTAGCTATCTGCTGAAACGGCGTGCAGCGGTACAAACGGCAGCCTCGACGCACCCCGCTGGTGCGGTTTCCGTGACTTCTGGAGTCCCCCATGCACGCCATTCCTGCCCAGGCCACCCCACCGGTGCACCTGCCGTTCTACCGCCAACTCTACTTCCAGGTGGTGCTCGCCATTGTCCTTGGGGTGCTGCTGGGCCATTTCGAGCCGGCCTACGGCGAAGCGCTCAAGCCGCTGGGCGACGCCTTCATCAAGCTGGTGAAGATGATCATCGCCCCGGTGATCTTCCTGACCATCGTGACCGGCATCGCGGGCATGTCGCAGCTCTCCTCCGTGGGGCGCGTGTTTGGCAAGGCCATGGCCTACTTCCTGTTCTTCTCCACGCTGGCGCTCATCGTCGGCATGGTGGTGGCCAACGTGGTGCAGCCCGGCGCGGGCATGAACATCAACCCGGCCGACCTGGACCAGACGGCCGTGAAGACCTACGTGGCCAAGTCGCACGAGATGACGCTCACCGGCTTTGCCATGGACATCATTCCCAAGACCCTGGTCAGCCCCTTCGTGGGCGACAACATCCTGCAGGTGCTGCTGGTGGCCGTGCTGTTCGGCATCGGCCTGGCCATGGTGGGTGAGGCCGGCCGCCCGGTGCTCAACTTCCTCGAAGCGCTGACCACGCCCGTGTTCAAGGTGGTGGCCCTGGTCATGAAGGCCGCACCCCTGGGGGCCTTCGGCGCCATGGCCTTCACCATCGGCAAATTCGGCCTGGGCTCGCTCGTGAACCTGGCCTGGCTGGTGGGTTCGTTCTACGTCACCTCGCTGCTCTTCGTGCTGGTGGTGCTGGGTTTCGTGGCGCGCCTGTGCGGCTTCTCGGTGCTCAAGCTGTGCCGCTACCTCAAGGCCGAACTGCTGCTGGTGCTGGGCACCTCGTCGTCCGAGTCCGCGCTGCCCTCGCTGATGGAAAAGATGGAGAAGGCCGGCTGCAGCAAGTCGGTGGTCGGCCTGGTGGTGCCCACGGGCTACTCCTTCAACCTGGACGGCACCAACATCTACATGACGCTGGCTGCGCTGTTCATCGCCCAGGCCACCAACACCGAGCTGACGCTGGGCCACCAGGTTGCCCTGCTGCTCGTGGCCATGCTCAGCTCCAAGGGCGCAGCGGGCGTGACGGGCGCGGGCTTCATCACCCTGGCCGCCACCCTGGCCGTGGTGCCCGAAGTGCCCGTGGCCGGCATGGCGCTGATCCTGGGCGTGGACCGCTTCATGAGCGAGTGCCGCTCGCTGACCAACTTCATCGGCAATGCCGTGGCCACCGTGGTGGTCTCGCGCTGGGAAAACGCACTCGACTACCAGCGCCTGAATGCCGCGCTCGACGGCCATCCGCTGCCGGACGTTGCAGCGGCTTCCCCGGTGGTGCCCGCCGACGTGGCGGCCCTGGCGCGTCCTGTGGCCTGATCGCGGACGGCCCCCTGGCGGGGAGCGAAGGGGCATGCCTGCAAGGGCCTGCCCCTTTTTTTGCCTGCGGTTGCCGGTGTCGGGCAGGGCGCCTGCCCGCACGGGCCGTTCATCGCGCACAATCGCCGCGAAACGACCCAAGCAAAGGACCCGCGATGACCCTCGAAGCCGTACTGGCCGCACTGCACATAGTGGCCATACTGACCCTGGTGGTGTTCCTGTCGAGCCAGGCGGCGCTGTGCCGCACCGAATGGCTCAATGCCGCGGTGGTGGAGCGCCTGGCCCGGCTCGACGCCATCTACGCCGCCTCGGCCATGGTGCTGGTGGCCACGGGGCTCGCGCGCGTGTTCTTCGGCGTCAAGGGCATGTCCTGGTACATCTCCCAGCCCATGTTCCACCTCAAGATCACGCTGGTGGTGGCGATCGCCATCGTCTCCATCTTCCCGACCATCGCCTTTCGCCGCTGGCTGCGCCAACTGCGTGCCAACGGCGGCCTGCCCGATGCGGCCGAGGTCGCCCGCGTGCGCCGCCTGGTGATGCTGCAGGCCCATGTGATCCCCGTGGTGGCCGTGATCGCGGTGTTCTGGGCGCGCGGCTGGTAGAAAAAGAAAACCCGCCGGGCAGCAGGCCGGGCGGGTTGGTCTTGGCTGGCGGGGCATCCCGCTCAGGGCTTCACTTCTTGAGGCAGTCGCTCATGAAGGCCTTGCGCTCGTCGCCCTTCTTGCCGGCGGCTTCGGCGTTGCAGGTCTTCATCTTGTCCTGCTGGGTGGCGGGCTTGTTGGACAGGCAGGTCTTCATGAAGGCCTTGCGCTCATCGCCCTTCTTGTCGGCCGCTTCGGCGTTGCAGGTGGCCATCTTGGTCTGCTGCTTGGTGGGCGCTGCGGCGGCAGAGGCCGCTGGTGCTGCCGGGGTGGCGGCTGCAGCCGGTGCAGCGGCCTTGGCCGGGGCTGCAGGGGCATCGGCAGCATGCGCTGCGCCGAACGAGAGAACCAGGCCCAGGGCCGTCAGGGAGAGAAGCTTTTTCATGTAGTGCTCCGGTGGTAAGGGCATCCGATGCAATCCACATCGGATTGCCCGATTACAACGTACGGGCATCGGCCGGCGCTGACACGCGCGCCCGGCGGCAAGAATTCTTTACGATCTGTTGCGAAGACGCAGCGCCTTGCGGGCCCGCCAGGGCCGGATTTGGTGGCGTGGGCCATACACCTGGCCAGGGCGTCCTTGGCCGGCCCCGTAAAATCCCCCGATGCTCTCTGTCAAACACGATCTGCTGGCCGCGCTCGCGGCCGAGCTGGACACCCTTTCCCCTGGCGCAGGCGCCAAGGCGGCGTTCGAATCCCCCAAGGTGGCGGCGCACGGCGATTTCGCCTGCACGGCGGCCATGCAATTGGCCAAGCCGCTCAAGCTCAACCCGCGTGCGCTGGGCGAGCAGCTCAAGGCCGCGCTCGAGGCCACGCCGGCCTTCACGCGCTGGGTGGATGCCATCGAGATCGCCGGCCCCGGCTTCCTGAACATCCGCCTGAAGCCCGCCGCCAAGCAGGAGGTGGTGCGCGAGGTGCTGTCGGCCGGCGAGCGCTTCGGCTACCAGGCCGACCGCGGCGCCAAGGTGCTGGTCGAATTCGTCTCGGCCAACCCCACGGGCCCGCTGCACGTGGGCCACGGCCGCCAGGCCGCGCTGGGCGACGCCATCTGCAACCTGTTCGCCACGCAAGGCTGGAGTGTGCACCGCGAGTTCTACTACAACGACGCGGGCGTGCAGATCCAGACGTTGACCCACAGCACCCAGCTGCGCGCCAAGGGTTTCAAGCCCGGCGACGAATGCTGGCCCACCGACCCCGACAACCCGGCCAGCAAGGCCTTCTACAACGGCGACTACATCCAGGACATCGCCAACGATTTCCTCGCGAAGAAGACCGTCAAGGCCGATGACCGCGAATACACCGCGAGCGGCGACGTGGACGATGTGGAGTCGATCCGCCAGTTCGCCGTGGCCTACCTGCGCAACGAGCAGGACAAGGACCTGCAGGCCTTCAACCTGAAGTTCGACGAGTACTACCTCGAATCGAGCCTGTACACCAGCGGCCGCGTCGAGGCCACGGTGGGCAAGCTCGTGGCCAACGGCAAGACCTACGAGCAGGACGGCGCCCTGTGGCTCAAGAGCACGGACTACGGTGACGACAAGGACCGTGTCATGCGCAAGAAGGATGGCACGTTCACCTACTTCGTGCCCGACGTGGCCTACCATATCGCCAAGTGGGAGCGCGGCTACACCAAGGTGGTGAACATCCAGGGCACGGACCACCACGGCACCATCGCGCGCGTGCGTGCCGGCCTGCAGGCGGCCGAGGTGGGCATCCCGCAGGGCTACCCCGACTATGTGCTGCACACCATGGTGCGCGTGGTCAAGGGCGGCGAAGAGGTCAAGATCAGCAAGCGCGCGGGCAGCTACGTGACCCTGCGCGACCTGATCGAGTGGACCAGCAAGGACGCCGTGCGTTTCTTCCTGCTCAGCCGCAAGCCCGACACCGAGTACACCTTCGACGTGGATCTGGCCGTGGCGCAGAACAACGACAACCCGGTGTACTACGTGCAATACGCGCATGCGCGCATCTGCTCGGTGCTGCGCAGCTGGGCCGAGCAGGGCGGCGGCGACGTGGCCTCGCTCCAGGGCGTGGACCTGTCCGCCCTGGAAGGCCAACAGGCCCAGGCGTTGATGCTGCAGCTGGCCAAGTACCCCGAGATGCTGACCGCCGCCGCCGAGGGCGAGGCGCCGCACGACGTGACCTTCTACCTGCGCGACCTGGCGGCCAGCTACCACAGCTACTACGACGCCGAGCGCATCCTGGTGGACGACGAGGCGGTCAAGCGCGCGCGCCTGGCGCTCGTCGCCGCGACCGCGCAGGTACTGCACAATGGCCTGGCTGTGCTGGGCGTATCGGCTCCGGCCAGAATGTAAGCAACCACTACCATGAAGAAAAAGCAACTGGGCGGAACCATCATCGGCTTTATCGTGGGCGTGATCTTCGGCCTGGGGGCCGCGCTGGCGGTGGCCGTGTACGTGACCAAGGTACCCGTGCCCTTCCTGAACAAGGGCGGCGCGCGCGGCACCGAACAGGACGCCGCCGAAGCGCAGAAGAACAAGAACTGGGACCCGAACTCGCCGCTGTACGGCAAGAACCCGGCCCGGCCGCCTGCGGCTGCCGCGTCTGCCCCCGCCACGGCGGGCGTGGCCCCGGCGCCCGCGCCCACCGCCTCGGCGCCTGCCGTGGCCGCCGCGGCCTCTTCGGCCAAGCCGGCTGCAGCCGCCAAGCCCGGCAGCGCCGACCCGCTGGGCGACCTGGCAGCCGCCAAGGCCGCTGCGGCGCCGGGCAACAGCGCCGACCCCTTCGACTACTTCGTGCAGGCGGGGGCTTTCCGCACCCAGGCCGATGCCGACGCGCAGCGTGCCAAGCTGGCCATGCTGGGCTGGGAGGCCCGCGTGAGCGAGCGTGAGCAGAACGGCCGCACGGTGTTCCGTGTGCGCGTGGGGCCCTTCACCAAGCGTGACGACGCCGCCCAGCTCAAGGACAAGCTGGACACCACTGGCGTGGAATCCGCCCTGGTGCGGGTGCAGCGCTGACGGTGCAGGCGGGCCGCTGCCCGCCTGAACTTTTTCCAGGGGCGTGGCTCACACCCCCAACACCAGACCAAGGAGTGTCTTTTTCATGAAACGCCGCGAGTTTTCCCTGTCTGCCGCTTCCGCAGTGGCTGCATCCGCCCTGGCCCTGCCCGTGGCCACCCCCGCACTTGCGCAGGCGCGCCAGTTCAAGGAGGGCAAGGACTACCGCAAGCTCGACAAGCCGCTCACACCCGATGCACCGGCCGGCAAGGTCGATGTGATCGAATTCTTCTGGTACGCCTGCCCGCACTGCAACGCCTTCGAGCCCACGCTGGAAGCCTGGATCAAGGCCGCTCCCAAGGAGCTTTCCATCCGCCGCGTGCCCGTGGCCTTCAATGCCAGCTTTGTGCCGCTGCAAAAGCTGTACTACACGCTCGAAGGCATGGGCAAGGTCGGCGAACTGCATGCCCGGGTCTTCCGCGCCATCCACGTCGAGAAGGTCAAGCTCGCCAAGGACGAGGAGATCATGGCCTGGATCGCCACGCAGGGCGTGGACGTGGCCAAGTTCAAGGAAATCTACAGCTCGTTCACGGTCTCCAACCAGGTGCGCCGTGCTTCGCAGCTGCAGGACGCCTACGGCGTGGAAGGCGTGCCCTCGATGGGTGTGGCCGGCCGCTACTACACCGACGGCACGATGGCGGGCAGCATGTCCGTGGTGCTGCAGGTGGTGGATCAACTGGCGGGTGTGGCGCGCAAGGCCTGACCCTGGCCTGGCGGGACGACCTCCTGCTGCCGACCCAAGCCCGCACATGCGGGCTTTTTTCATGGGGTGTCGCCACGGGTGGCTACAATGATCTGCAAGATTCGTGCCCTATGAACTACCGCATCCTCCCGACCCTCCTCCTCGCGGCCCTGGCTGTCGTCCAGACCGCGGCCCATGCCGAAAAGGCCGACCGCAACAAGCCCATGAACATCGAGGCCGACGCACTGCGCCACGATGAGCTCAAGCAGACCAGCGTGTTCACTGGCCGGGTGGTCATGACCAAGGGCACCATCGTGTTGCGCGGTGCGCGGCTCGACGTGCGCCAGGACGCGGACGGCTACCAGTTCGGCGTGGTCACCGCCGAGCCGGGCAAGCGCGCCTTCTTCCGCCAGAAGCGCGACACCCTGCCAGGCGCGCCCGACGAGTTCATCGAAGGCGAGAGCGAGGTCATCGAATACGACGGCCGCGCCGACAATGTGAAGTTCATCACCCGTGCGGAACTGCGGCGCTTCCGCGAATCCACGCTGACCGATGAGATCACCGGCCAGGTCATCGTCTACAACAACCTGACCGACGTGTTCACCGTGGATGCCAAGCCACGCAGCAGCACCAATGCCGCGGGCGACGCGCCCGCACCCGGTGGCCGCGTGCGCGCCATCCTGTCGCCCAAGGAAACCCCGGCCGGTGCCGCGGCACCGGCCGCACCGGCCTCCGGCACCACCCTGCGCCCCAGCAGCACCCTCGGCGGCGCCAAGTGAGCGAGGCTGCCGTGAACACCGTCGCCGCGTCCCCGGCGGAAAGCCGGCTGGAGGTGCACCACCTCGAAAAATCCTATGGCAGCCGCAAGGTCGTCAAGGACGTTTCGCTGGTCGTGCAAAAGGGCGAGGTCGTCGGGCTGCTCGGCCCCAACGGCGCGGGCAAGACCACCTCGTTCTACATGATCGTGGGCCTGGTGCGCAGCGATGCCGGCGATATCCGCATCGACGGCCATTCGGTGGCCCACATGCCCATCCACCGGCGCTCGCGCCTGGGCCTGTCCTACCTGCCGCAGGAAGCCTCGATCTTTCGCAAGCTCACGGTCGAGGAAAACGTGCGCGCCGTGCTCGAGCTGCAGCGCGGCGAGGACGGCCAGCCCCTGGCGCGTGCCGTGATCGAGGAGCGCCTCACGGCCCTGCTGACCGAGCTGCGCGTGGAGCACCTGCGTGCCTCGCCCGCACTGGCCCTGTCGGGCGGCGAGCGCCGCCGCGTGGAGATCGCCCGTGCGCTGGCCACGCAGCCGCGCTTCATCCTGCTGGACGAGCCGTTTGCCGGCATCGACCCCATCGCGGTGATCGAGATCCAGCGCATCATCGGCTTCCTGAAGGCACGCGGCATCGGCGTGCTCATCACCGACCACAACGTGCGTGAGACGCTGGGCATCTGCGACCACGCCTTCATCATCAGCGACGGCCACGTGCTGGCCCAGGGAACCCCGTCCGAGATCGTCGACAACGCCGAAGTGCGCCGGGTCTACCTGGGTGAACACTTCCGCATGTAGCCCCACGATGGAACGGACGCCCTTTGCCCACCCGCCTTCGCTGCAGTCCCGGAAGGACGCGCGATGAAGCCCGGCCTGTCGCTGCGCGTATCGCAGCACCTGGCGCTCACGCCGCAGCTGCAGCAATCGATCCGGCTGCTGCAGCTGTCCACGCTGGAGCTGGGCCAGGAGGTCGAGCAGATGCTCGACGAAAATCCGTTCCTCGAACGCAATGCCGACGAGGCGCCGCGCGAGGAGTTCGGCGTGGACACGGCCGATGCGCCGGCCCAGCCCGATGAGTACAGCTCCGACGATGCGGTCTACTCCAACGCCCCGGGCAGCAGCACGCCGAGCGAGTCCGTGGCCGACACGCCCCAGGGCGATGGGGAACTGGGCAGCAGCGCCAGCGACGAGCCCGACTGGAGCGGGGATGGCACAGTGGATGTGTCCCCCAACGATGCCGAGTGGGGCGGCGATGCGCCGGCCCGCAACCGCAACGATGGCGAAGGCGACGAGGCCGATGCCACCGAGCTGGCCCGCTCGCACGAATCGCTGACCGCCTTTCTGCACCGCCAGGCCCTGTCGCTGCGCCTGTCCGAGGTGGACAGCGCCGCACTGCGCTTCCTGATCGAATCGCTCAACGACGATGGCTACCTCGAAGAGCCCCTGGAAGAGCTGGCCATCGCCCTGGCCGGCCCCGACGATCTGGAGCAGATCGAGGAACTGGTGCACCGCTTCACCGTGGCCCTGCGCCTGCTGCAGAGCTTGGAGCCCGTGGGCGTGGGCGCCCGCAACCTGGGCGAATGCCTCACGCTGCAGCTCTCGGCCCTGGCGGCCGACGAGGACAGCGATGCCGACCCCGACACCGTGCAGACCGCGCTGCGCGTGTGCCAGCAGCCGCTGGAGATGCTGGCACGCCGCGACATCCGCCGCCTGACCCAGCTGTGCGGCGACGGCGAGGAGCGCACACGCGCCGCCATGGCCCTGATCGCCCGGCTGGAGCCGCGCCCGGGCCGCAAGTTCGTCGATGTGGAGCGCAACATCATCGTGCCCGACGTCATCGTGCGCAAGGCCGGGCGCGCCAACGGCCGCGACGGCCAGCACAATTTCATCGTGGCGCTGAACCCCGACGTGATGCCGCGCCTGCGCGTGCACGACATCTACGCCGGCGCCCTGCGCGGCCACAAGGGCGGCGAGGGCCACCAGGCCATGCAGCAGCGGCTGCAGGAGGCGCGCTGGTTCATCAAGAACATCCAGCAGCGCTTTGACACCATCCTGCGCGTCTCGCGCGCCATCGTGGAGCGGCAAAAGAGCTTCTTCACCCATGGCGAGCTGGCCATGCGCCCGCTGGTGCTGCGCGACATTGCCGACGAGCTGGGCCTGCACGAGTCCACCATCAGCCGGGTGACCACGGCCAAGTACATGGCCACGCCCATCGGCACCTACGAGCTCAAGTACTTCTTCGGCTCGGGCCTGGGTACGGAGACGGGCGGCAATGCATCGAGCACGGCCGTGCGTGCGCTCATCAAGCAGTTCGTCGCGGCCGAAAGCCCGGCCAAGCCGCTGTCGGACAGCCAGATCGCCGAGATGCTCAAGGAGCAGGGTATCGAATGCGCACGCCGCACCGTGGCCAAGTACCGCGAAGCGCTCAAGATCGCACCCGCCAACCTGCGCAAAGCGCTCTGATCAGGGCAGGTTGCGGAAGGCGCGGCTGGAGATGCTGACGGCATTGCCGTCCGGGTCCTTGGCATTGGCGAAGGCATAGCCCTTGGCCTGGTGCGTGGGTCCGAACTCCAGCCCCTGCGCCAGCGCCTGGGCCTTGAAGGCCTCCACTTCCGGCACATGGAAGCACAGCTTGACCCCTGCCTGCCCGAGCTTCACGCTTTTGGCCGCCTGGTGGATGAGGATGCCAGCCCCGCCACCGGGGGCGTGCAGCTCGATCAAGCCCTCCACCACCACCTCGCCCGTGGTCTCGAACCCGAAGTGCGCGCGGTAGAAGGCGGCGCTGCGCTGCATGTCGCGTGCATAGACCATCACGGTGCCGAGGACGGCAGGCAGAGCCATGGTCAGGGCGCCTTCGTCGCCGGCGCACGCCGCAGCGAGCGCAGCAATTCCAGAGCCTGGGCCGTGGGCTCCTGCGGTGCGCCGTTGACCAGCACCGTGAAGGTCACGCGCAGCTCGTTCATGCCCAGCACCCCCTGGGTCAGGTGCTTGTAGCCATCGGGTTCGGGCGCGCGGTCGGTGGCCGAGAAGTAGTAGCCCGTCTTGCCCGGGGCGCCCAGGTCCTGGAGGGGCAGATCGCTTTCGACGGCCTTGGGTTTGGCCCGGGCAGCGCCCGCCTGCACCAGGGCCCGCAACTCCTCGGCCGTGGGAGCCTTGGGCGCACTGCCCACGGGCCAGATGGGCGTGATGAGCATCTGCAGCACCTTGGCGTCCGGGCCGCTGATGGCCACCGAGGGCGGCAACTCCGCATGCGGGCGGCGCACCTGGGCGCGCCAGGGTGCCGGCAGGTCCATCACCAGGTCGTCGCGGCCGGGCAGGGGCACGCGCAGTTCTTCGGCAAGCACGGGCAGGCACAGCGCAAAGGCCATGGAAACAAGGGTGGTACGGAACATGGGGTGTGTTTATTGGCGTTTGGCAAAGACGGCGTCGTAGGACTGGGTGCTGAAACCGTTCACCCGCTGGCCATTGGTGAGCAGCACCGGCACGCCGCGCGCACCGATCTGCGCGAAGGCGGCCTTGCCGGTCGGGGTGTCCACATCGAATTCGCGGTAGGCGATGCCCTTGCCGCCCAGGTAGGCCTTGGCCGCCTTGCAGTAGCCGCACCAGGTGGCCATGTAGAGAGTGACCTCGCCCCGTGGCTGGGCCGCGGCAGCCGGGGCCCCTGCGGAGGCCTGGCCGGGCGCGGCCGGCGGCAGCGGGTTGCCCGGCACCACGCTGATGGGCGGGGCTTCGAGCTTCATGGTCTTGTGCCCCGCACCGGACGCGGGCGGCTGGTCGCTGTAGACCACCTTGCCATTCGGGTCCACGGATTTGTAGAGCGTCTGGGCGTGTGCCGTGCCTGTGAGCGAGGCCACCACCAGGGCGAGGATCAGGCTGCAGCGCAGGGGGTGCATGGGGGCTCCGGGTAAAATCGGCATCCCGGGAGCATAAGAGACTTCTGCCGCCCCGCGGTCCGCTGGGGCCATGCCTCACCCGTATGGGGCACCCTTGCAGCCCCCGATACCCTTTGCCGGGCTTTTCCGCAGGGCGCCATGTCCCCGGTTCGCTGCCTTTTCCCGATCCTTCTGTTTTCCCGCGCCATGGCCCGCATCGTTTTCGACCTTCCCGCGCAGTTCGGTTTTGCCACCGAGCTGCAGATCTACATCAGCCACGTCAACCAGGGCGGGCACCTGGACAACGCGCAGCTGCTGAGCCTGGTGTCCGAGGCGCGCGTGCGCTTCTTCCAGTCGCTGGGCTACCCCGAGGCCGATGTGGGCGGCCTGTCCACCGTGGTGGGCGACATCGTGGCGCAGTACAAGTCCGAGGGCTTCCACGGCGAGACCATGCGCGTGGAGATGGCGCCGGCCGACCTCAACCGCTATGGCTTCGACCTGGTCTTTCGCATGACCGAGAAGACCTCGGGCCGCGAAGTGGCGCGCGGCAAGGTGGGCATCGTCTTCATCGGCCGCAGCGACCGCAAGGTGGCGCCCATCCCCGAATCCATCCGCCAGCTGCTGCTGGCGCGCGCCGCATCCCACGCATGAGCGTATCCTGTCGCCCAGTGCCATGAACCAACTCCAACTCTTTCTTCCCTGCGCCGCCGGTGTCGAGGGCTACCTCGCCGACGAGGTGCATGCCATCACCGGCCTCACGGGCCAGGACCTACTGGTCGGCCGCGGCGGTGTGCTGCTGCGCGCCTCGTGGCGCCACGCGCTGCTGCTCAACCTGCACAGCCGCCTCGCGCAGCGCGTGCTGGTGCAACTGGCGCACCGGCCCTACCGCTCCGAGAACGACCTCTACGGCATCGCCAGCGAGGTGGCCTGGGAGATCTGGTTCACCACGCGCCAGACCTTCAAGGTGGAGGTCACGGCCCAGCACAGCCCGCTGCAGAGCCTGAACTTCGCCGGCTTGCGCGTGAAGGACGCGGTGGCCGACCGCTTTCGCCACAAGACGGGCGTGCGGCCCGATGTGAACACCCAGTGGCCCGATGTGCGCATCCACCTGCACCTGACCACTGACGAGGCCACGGTCTACATCGATACCTCGGGCGAGCCGCTGTTCAAGCGCGGCTGGCGCGAGGACAAGGGCGACGCCCCGCTCAAGGAAACCCTGGCCGCAGCCATGATCGCCGCGAGCGGCTGGGACCCGCTGGGCGATGACCCCGTGCCCCTGTACGACCCCTGCTGCGGCAGCGGCACCATCGCCATCGAGGCAGCGCAGATCGCCTGCCGCATCCCGGCCGGCATGCTGCGCCGCTTTGCGTTCGAGAAACTCCTGCCTTTCCAGGGCCATGTGTGGTCGGCCATCCAGGCCGAGGCCGAGAGCGCCATCCGCCCCAGCCCCGTGCCCGTGTTCGGCAGCGACGTGGCCCACCGCATGGTCGACTTTGCCCAGCGCAATGCCGAGCGTGCCGGCGTGGCCGAAGCCCTGCAGCTGCGCGGCGGCGATGCGCTGCAGCGCATGCCGCCCAGCGAGCAGTCGGGCGTGATGCTGCTCAACCCGCCCTACGGTGAGCGCATTGCCGCCGCCGGATCGGCCGGGCGCAATGCCAACGAGCGCGCGGCCGAGCGCGCCCAGGGTGCCAGCGTGGGCCGCGAGGCCGCGCACACCGATGACGGCGGCGAATTCTTCAGCCAACTGGCCGCGCACTGGAAGAAGAACTACTCCGGCTGGACGGCCTGGATGCTCACGCCCGACCTCAAGCTGCCCGGCAAGATGCGCCTGAAGGAGTCGCGCCGCGTGCCGATGTGGAACGGCCCCATCGAGTGCCGCATGTTCCGCTTCGACATGGTCAAGGGCGCGGTGCGCGAGCGCAGCGCCGCCAAGGCCCCTGGCCAGGGGCCGCGCGATGCGGGTTGAGCTCTCCCTGCCGGCCGAGGCCCCTGTCGGCGAGCCTGCGCGCCCGGTGGTGGTGGACACCAATGTCGCGCTCGACCTGCTGATCTTCTCCGACCCGGCCACCGCGCCGCTGCGCCAGCTGCTGGCCGAGGGGCGCCTGGCCTGGATCGCCACGCAGGTCATGCGCGACGAGCTCGAACGCGTGCTGGCGTATCCGCACATCGTTGGCCGCATGGACTACTACCAGGTCGATGCCGCCCGGGTGCTCGCCGCTTTCGACGCGCAGGCGCGCCTGGTGGAGATCGCGCCGCGCGTGGCCTATGTCTGCAAGGACGCCGACGACCAGAAATTCATCGACCTGGCGGCCGCGCACCGCGCCATCCTGCTGAGCAAGGACAAGGCCGTGATCTGCATGCGCAAGCGCCTGCTCCTGCTCGATGCCCATGTGGCGACGGCGCTGGTGCTGGAGGCGGCACCCGCCGAAGCCCATCTGGAGTCCTGGACCGCGCCCGCCTGAGCCCCCGGCCCATAAAGCCGGCGCGGCCAAGGCCAGTGCCCCCGCGCAAGGGCCGCCCCGCCGCGCTGGGGGCGTCCCCCTCCCGACTCGCGTGGCGAGTCGAGAGAGGGGGAAGGCGCGAAGCGACTCAGGGGGTGTTTGACTTCAAGGCCCCAGCAGGTCGTAGGCCGCACGCACGCGCTGCATGTCGCGCCCCAGTTTGCGGCTTTGCGGCAGGTGGCGCATCCAGCCCATGCGCCCGACACTGCTGGCCATCACGGCCTGCAGCTCGGGGCTGCCGGCGGCGATCCAGGCCGCCCACAGAGCGCGGGCATCGTCGAGCGCGCCCACCAGGCGCAGGTAGATGGCGGTGGAGTGGGCGTAGCACAGCGCATCGCGCGCATGGCACACGGGCAGTGGCAGCACGCCGGCCGGGTCGTCCTCGAAATCGATGTAGCCCACCACACCATCGGGGCAGCGCACCAGGTTGCGCGCAAAGGCCTGGCTCAGGCAGGTGCCGGCTGCATGCACCTGCGCAATCGCCGCCAGGCCCTGCTGCCACAGGGCCAGCACGGCGGCGGGGCCGGCGGACACGGCATGGTCGATCTCGTTGCCCAGCGACGGTGTCTGCTGCGCCGGGCGGCCCAGGTGGCGCATCAGAAAACCGTCCTCCTGCGCCGCCAGCACCATGGGCACGCGCAGACCCCGCGCCTGCAGGTCGCGCAGGCGCCGCACCTCGGTGGCGATGGCCTCGTTCCCGCCCCGGTTGGGCACGGGGCGCAGCACCTCCAGGCGCAGCAGGGCCGCCAGCGCCGCCATGGCGCGGTAGCGGCCCGTGCCGTGCGGCGCTCCCGCCTTCTTGAGCCACACCTGCTCATCGCCCAGGCGGTAGCTGGCCACATTGAACTGCTGCTGCGCGAGCTGCTGGCGCAGGTAGGCCACGTAGTCGATGATGCTGCTGCTGCCCGGGGTGGTTTCAGGGGCCTGGCCTGCGTCCATCGTCGTCATACGGCGGCGTTGGCAGGCAGTTCGCCGACGGCGGCCACGGCCGCGTGGGCCACCTCGACATGGTGGGGAACCGAAGGCTCCAGCGCCGGCTCGCTGGCCGCGAAGCTGTGCGCGCTGGCCAGCGGCCAGTACAGGCGGAACACATTGTGCTGGGCATCGAGCGGTCCCAGCAGCGCACCCGGCTGCATGCGCGTGATCAGGTTGGACAAGAGGCGCACCTCGGTGTCGCTGATGCGGCGCACGATGTGGTGGGCCGTGATGTCCTTGGGGTGCTGCAGGCCGGCCGCCTGCACCAGCTCCTGCAGCGCATGCAGGGTGCTGCGGTGGAACTGTGCCACGCGCGAGGCCTTGTCGGGCACCACCAGCGCCTGCTGGCGCTGCGCGTCCTGCGTGGTCACGCCCGTGGGGCAGTGGCCGGTGTGGCAGCTTTGCGCCTGGATGCAGCCCAGCGCCATCATGAAGCCGCGCCCGGCGTTGCACCAGTCGGCGCCCAGGGCCATCATGCGCGCGATGTCGAAGGCCGTGATCACCTTGCCGGCGCAGCCGATGCGCACGCGCTCGCGCAGGTTCACGCCCACCAGGGTGTTGTGCACCAGCAGCAGGCCTTCCTGCAGCGGCGCGCCCACATGGTCGCTGAACTCCACGGGCGCGGCGCCGGTGCCGCCCTCGGCACCATCGACCACGATGAAGTCGGGCGTGATGCCGGTGATGAGCATGGCCTTGACGATGCCGAACCATTCCCAGGGGTGGCCCAGGCAGAACTTGAAACCCGTGGGCTTGCCGCCCGAGAGTTCGCGCAGGCGCGCGATGAACTGCATCATCTCCACTGGCGTGGAAAAGGCGCTGTGGCGCGAGGGCGAAATACAGTCCTTGCCCATGGGAACGCCCCGCGCGGCGGCGATCTCGGCCGTCACCTTGGCGGCGGGCAAGACCCCGCCATGGCCCGGCTTGGCGCCCTGGCTGAGCTTGAGCTCGATCATCTTGACCTGCGGGTCCTGTGCGTTCGCGGCGAAGCGCTCGGGGCTGAAGCTGCCATCGTCGTTGCGGCACCCGAAATAGCCCGAGCCGATCTCCCAGATCAGGTCGCCGCCATGCACGCGGTGGTGCTGCGAGATCGAGCCCTCGCCCGTGTCGTGCGCAAAGCCGCCCTGCTGTGCGCCCTTGTTCAGCGCCAGCACGGCATTGGCCGACAGGGCGCCAAAGCTCATGGCCGAGATGTTGAACACGCTGGCATGGTAGGGCTGGGTGCAGGGCGAGACCGAGGGCGACGGCGCATCGGGGCTGCCGCCGATCCACACGCGGAAGTCGTGCGAGGTGAGCTGTGTGGGCGCCATGGAATGGTTGACCCATTCATACCCATGCGCGCCCACGTCCAGGTGGGTACCGAAGGGGCGGTTGTCGGGCTCGCCCTTGGCGCGCTGGTAGACCAGCGAGCGCTGGGCGCGCGAGAAGGGCGCTGCCTCGCTGTCGCTCTCGATGAAGTACTGGCGTACCTCGGGGCGCACGTACTCGAGCATGAAGCGGATATGCCCGATGACCGGGTAATTGCGCAGGATGGCGTGGCGCCTCTGGCGCAGGTCGTAGACGCCCACAGCCACCAGGGCCCCGAAAACCAGCACCAGCGGCAGGCCCACGCCGAATGCCACCAGGGCGAACAGTGCCAGCAGCAGGCCCAGCACGCACAGGGCAAATGCCGTGTAGCGCACCGGGTACAGGGAATTGAGTTGGTGGAGCATGGCTTGTCCTGGTTTTTTTGCGGGCGTGGCGGGAGGGCTACACTGCCGCCTTTGCACCGGGTGGCGCTGCCGCGCTCGTCCCCGGGCCCATCATAAAAGTAAAAGTTTGCCTCCAGCACCCGTCCACGGAGCCCCGCCATGACCGAATCCACCGAAAAACCCGAAGCCGACCCTGAAACCGCCGCCCTGGCACCTGCCCTGGGCCCGGACGCGCTGGAAGAAATCGACAATATTCTCGACGACCTGCGCACCCGCGGGGAGGAAATCCCGCAGTGGGAGTTCTGCGACGGCTTCCTGGCCGCCGTGGTCTGCAGCCGCCGCCCCATCGCGCCGGCCGAGTACCTGCCCATGCTGTTGGGCGACGGTGCCGAGCTCGAGGTCGCCGAGGGCGAGCCTCTGCCCCTGCTGCCAGCCTTTGCCGATGCCGCCCAGCAGGCGCGCTTCCTGGAATTGTGGACACGCCGCTGGGACGAGGTGGTGCAGCAGCTCGACGCCAAGGTCGACCGCCTGGACGACGACCGCACCTACCAGCCCGAGGCCATGGACATGCGCGGTGCAGTGGCCAGCCTGACCGAGGAACAGCGCGCCGAGATGGACTCCGACGAAGAGGAGATCCCCTCGTTCGGCCAGATCTGGGCCCTGGGATTCATGTTCGCCGTGGAGAACTGGCCCGAGGACTGGGCCGCCCCGCGCGACAAAGAGGCCGCCCAGTGGATCAACGATGCGCTGGACAGCATCGTCGCCCTGACCGAGGACGACACCGGCAAGCCCGAGGTCTGCATGTTCGACGAGAACGGCCCGCCCAGCACCAGCCAGGCCCGTGTGGAGGCCTTCGGCGAGGCCATCTGGGCGGTGTACGACCTGCGCCAGGTCTGGAAGAGCCTGGGCCCGCGCGTGGAAACCCTGCGCAAGGCCCCCGAACCCGGCCGCAACGACCCCTGCCCCTGCGGCAGCGGCAAGAAGTACAAGAAGTGCCACGGCGCCACTTGAACGGCCTGCCCTGACCTGCCGGCGCGCGGCCATGCGCCGGCCGGTGCGTTGCTTGCGCAGGTCTTTCCCCTTTTCCCTGTGACCGTACGTCTGCGCGTGCGGCCTGCCATGTCTTCTTCCGTCCTGTCCCGGCTGCGCGCCGAATGGGCGCCGGTCAGCATTCCGCGCGAACTGCTGGCGGGCGCCGTCGCCACCTTTGCGCTGATCCCCGAGGTCATCGCCTTTTCCTTCGTCGCGGGGGTGGACCCGTCGGTGGGGCTCTTTGCCTCCTTCGTCATCAGCCTGGTGATCGCCTTCGTGGGCGGGCGGCCTGCCATGGTTTCTGCGGCGGCCGGCTCCGTCGCCCTGGTGGCGGCGCCGCTGGTGCAGTCGCATGGGCTGCAGTACCTGCTGGCGGCCGGCATCCTCGCGGGCCTGGTGCAACTGGCCTTCGGTCTGCTGCGCATGGGGGTACTGGTGCGCTTCGTCTCCAGCTCGGTGCGCACGGGGTTCGTCAATGCCCTGGCCATCCTCATCTTTTCGGCGCAACTGCCGCACCTCTCCGGCGCGGGTGCGGCCACCTGGGCCATGCTGGCACTGGGCCTGGTCATCATCTACGGCCTGCCCTGGCTGGGCCAGCGCCTGGGTTGGCGAGCGCTCACGGCGATCCCCTCACCGCTGATCTGTGTGGTGCTGCTCACGCTGCTCGCCTCTGGCATGGGCCTGGCGCTGCCCACGGTGGCGGACCTGGGGCGGCTGCCCGATGCGCTGCCCGCCTTGGGCTTGCCGCAGGTGCCGCTGGCGCTCGATACCCTGCGCATCATCGCGCTGCCTGCCCTGGCGATCGCCATGGTGGGCCTGCTCGAATCGGTGCTGACCGCTGCCGTGGTGGACGAGATGACCGACACCCCCAGCTCCAAGAACCGCGAGTGCGCGGGCCTGGGCGTGGCCAACGTGGCGGCCAGCCTGTTCGGTGGCATCGCCGGCTGCGGCATGATCGGCCAGGCCGTGGGCAACGTGAAGTACGGCGGGCGCGGGCGCCTGTCCACGCTGTTCGCGGGCGTGTTCCTGCTGATCCTGATGGTGGTGCTCAAGCCCTGGGTGTCGCAGGTGCCTGTGATTGCGTTGGTGGCCATCATGGTCATGGTGTCGGCCTCCACCTTTGACTGGAAGTCGCTGGGCACCCTGGTGCGCCACCCGCACCTGTCCAGCACCGTGGTGCTGGCCACGGTGGCGGTGACGCTGTTCACGCACAACCTGGCCGCCGGTGTGGGCGTGGGCGTGCTGCTCAGCGGCGTGTTCTTCGCCGCCAAGGTCTCCCGCATGCTGCGGGTGAGCGTGCACGATGGCGGTGCGGCCGGGCTGCGCACCTGGCAGGTCACGGGCCAGGTGTTCTTCGCCTCGGCCGATGCCTTCATCGACGCCTTCGACATCCTGGGGGCCGAAGGCCGGGCGGTGCGCATCGACGTGTCGGGCGCGCACTTCTGGGACGTGACCGCCGTGGCGGCGCTCGACAAGGTGGTCGAGCGACTGCAGCACCATGGCTGCACCGTGGAGGTGGTGGGGCTCAACCAGGCCAGCGCGGTGCTCATCGACCGGCTGGGCTCCTCGCCTGCCGCAGGAAACTGAGTTCTTCAGGCCACAGCGGGCTCGGCGCCGTGCAGGAGGGAGCGCTCGCCGGCATCCCGCTGGCCCAGCACGTCCAGTCCATGCACATAACCCTGCTGCACGATCTGCTCGAAGCGGTTCCACTGCAGCATGCCCACGCGCTCCATGGGCGGGTTGAAGTACAGGTCGGTCAGCTGCTGCGACTGGCGCTGGCGTGACATGCTGTACAGAATGGTCACCGTCATCAGGTAGCTGGCCAGCGAGGGCAGCTTGTAGCGCCGCTGCGCGCGCGGGCGCAGCTTGTCGCGCAGCAGGGCCCAGCTGCTGGGCACATCGTCCAGGTCGATCTGCCGGGGCTTGCGGAAGTTCAGGTCCACCCCGATCACCGTGCCCACGCCGCGCATGCCGCGCATCACGTCCACCGGAAAGTTGTTGAACGTGCCGCCATCGCACAGCAGGTCACCCTCATGCACCACGGGCGGCAGCGCACCGGGGATGGAGATGCTGGCCAGCAGCGATTTGACCAGGCTGCCCTGGCGCACCACCTGCTCGCAGGCGCGGGAGTAGTTGGTGGCCACGCAGTAGTAGTTTTTCCACAGGTCCTCCACCCGGGCCGGAAAGCCCACCAGCCGGCCCACGGCCTGGTCCAGGATGTGGCGCAGGCGCCGGCCCTTGATCAGCGAGAGCATGGGCAGCAGGTTGAAGTCGCCCGTGGGGTTGGTGCGAAAGGCCGCGCGCGCGTTGGCCATCACCGCCTCCAGCGGCTGGTCCGAAGCCACGTAGGCAGCCATCACCGAGCCGATGCTGGTGCCGCCCACGCAGTCGATCTCCACGCCCTGCTCCAGCAGCGCGCGGTAGACCCCCAGGTGCGCAAAGCCGCGCGCACCGCCGCCGGCCAGCACCAGGCCCACGGCGGTGCGGCTCTGGATGCGCGCCAGGCGCGCCATGTCGCGCTCCAGCGCCGGGCGCACGTGCACATGGTCGGCCACCGTGCGGCGCGCCAGCCACTGCTCGGTATGGCGCGGGCAACGGGCGTCGGCCGGGTGCAGCAGCACCAGGATCTCGGCCGCCTCGGTCAGCGGCGCGCGCTGGGCCAAGCACTGCGCCTCGATGGGGTGGATGGCGGGCTCGGCCGAGGCATCGGCCAGCAGCAGCAACTCGTCGCAGTGCCGGCTCACGCGGCGCGTCCAGGGCGTGGGTTCGGCGTCGGCCAGCAGCAGCACGAAGTCGTTGCGTGCCTCGATCTCGTCGAGCAGCATGGCGATGCGCCGGTTGGCCGAGGCATCGGCCCCTTCGCGCTGGGCGATGCCGGGGTCCTGCAACTCGCGGTCCACGGTGGCCGAATCCACCACGCGCACCTTGCCGGGGGCGCCGAGCTGGCGCGCGAGCTTCACGGCAAAGCCCTGCAGGTCCACCCCGGCGCTGATGGGCAAGAGGCCCATGGCCACGGGCCGCTCCGTCGCGGGGTTGGCCGAGCGCGACTGCAGGCGCTCGATGGCCTGGCGCGTGAGCGCCATGGACAGCTGCGCGCTGCTGGCCAGCAGGCTCTTGAATACCGGCTTGGTCAGCCGCACCAGCACCGAGTCGCGCACGGCCACGACGGTGGCGGCACGCGGTGCGTCGGTGAACAGGCTGATCTCGCCGATGGCCTGGCCGCGCCCCATGTCGGCCACACGGCGCTGCTGGCCATCGTCGCCACGCACGTAGGCGCGCAGGCGGCCGCTCACGGTGAGGTACATGGACTCGCCGGGATCGCCCTGGTTCATCAGCGTGCCGCCGCCAGGGATTTCCACCCACTCCATGTGGGCGCGCAGCAGCTCCAGTGCGTCGGGCTCCATGCCCTGCAGAAAGCTGCGCAGGTGCTCCATCAGGAGCTGGTTCTGGGTGGCGGTGAAAGGCGACATGGCGGCAGCGGCGGGCGGATCGGCCGGCTGCGTGCAGGCGCAGTGTCGGGGCCGAAGGGGTTCCAGGTGGCCGCAGGCACCCGGCCGGGAGGGCCTGCCCGCAGCGTGCGAAGCCGCGGATTCTAGGGATGCATTTGCGCAGCGCCCCACCCCGTCGGGGTAGCGGGCGCGGGTGGCGTGAACAAACGCACGTTCTGCGCCGAGAACCTGCCTGCGATGCTCTGCGAGATCGCAGGCAGGTGATTCTTACTTCTTTTCCTGCGCCAGGAATTTCGCCAGGTTGCCGGCCGCCGTGCTGCGCACCTTGCGCTTGAGCGAGGGTGACCAGCCTAGCAGCAGGCCGGGCGTGCCCAGGGCCTGGCGCGACCAGCGCCAGAAGTTGAAGCGGTCGCGGTGCGTGGCGATCAGGCCTTCGGGCGTGAAGGTGAAGCTGCCGTCGATGATGTTGTGCACCTTGCGCCCCGTGGCGCTGAAGAGGTAGTGCGCCTCCCAGTGCGCGCGGCCGGTCTTGTCGTCGGCCTCGATGCCGCTCGATTCGAGCTTCCAGTGCTCGCGGCCGTTCTTGCTGGTGGCCGTGGCCAGCATGCGCCACATGCCGCCGATCTGCTCGCGCCCCTTGAGCGAAAAAGCCTCGTCGTCGAAGCTCGCGTCGGGCGCATAGCAGGCCTGCATGGTGGCATGGTCGAGCTGGCCGAAGGCGGTGTAGAAGCGCTGCAGGGTCTGGGCGTTGGGGTGCATGGATGGAGGCTCCGTTGGGGCAATGGCGGGCCGATGCTACACCGGCGCCGTGCAGGCAGTTTGGCGCCTGCGCGACGCGGCCGCAGGTTCAGGTGAGGTAGCCATGCAGGCGCTGCAGCGCATGGGCCACGGTGGCACTGCGCACGGCGGCCCGGTCACCTGTGAACTGCTGCAGCTCGGTGTGCACGGAACCGTCCACCGCCCAGCCGAACCAGACCGTGCCCACGGGCTTGGCGGGGCTGCCGCCCGTGGGGCCGGCCACGCCCGTGACGGCCACGGCCACCTGCGCGCGTGAATGCGCCACCGCGCCAGCCGCCATGGCACGGGCCACCGGCTCGCTCACCGCGCCGTGCGCCGCGATCAGCCCGGGCGGCACGCCCAGCAGCTCGGCCTTGGCCTCGTTGGAGTAGCTCACCAGGCCGCGCTCGAACCACTGGCTCGACCCCGACAGGTCGGTGCAGGCCGCCGCGATCATGCCGCCGGTGCAGCTCTCGGCCGTGGCCAGCATCTGCCCGCGCGCGAGCAGCCGGGCGGCAATGTCGGCCAGCAGCCGCTCCTGGGCAGCCATGCTGCTCATCGCCAGAACCTCCACAGCGCGATCACCAGCAGCGTGCAGAAGGCGGCCACGAAGTCGTCCCACAGAATGCCCCAGCCGCCACGCCAGCCAAAGCCCTTGAACAGGCCATCGGCCCAGGCCACGGGGCCGGGCTTGGCGGCATCGAAGAAGCGGAACAGCGCAAACGCCACCAACTGCCCCCACCAGCCCATGGGCATGGCCAGCCACAGCACCAGCCAGAAGGCCACGACCTCGTCCCAGACGATGTTGCCGGGGTCGGCGATGCCCAGGTTGCGCGCGGCCACCGTGCAGGCCCACCAGCCGACCACGGTGCTGGCGGCGATCAGCATGCCCATGTGGAGCGGGCTCAGCCACTGCTGCAGCGCCAGAAAGGCCAGCCAGGCCCACAGCGTGCCCACGGTGCCAGGCGCAATGCGCGAGAGGCCTGCACCAAAGCCCAGCGCAATGCAGTGGGCCGGGTGCGAGAACATGAAGGCCGCCGTGGCACGGCGTGGTACAGAGGGGGCAATCACTGGCGTTCCTGCAACTGAATATCCTTGGAATAGCGGATGGTGTGTTCGGCGCTGAACTGCGCCGTGGCGCCCGCCGCCAGCGGCTGCTGCCAGGCCACCGTGCCCGGCGTGCGGTTGAAGGCTAGCTCGGCCGGCTGCGGCTGGTAGCGCGACTCCACCTCGATCTTCTCGTTGCGCGAGACCGGCGCGGCATGCAGCACCTGCAGCGTGATGCCGGTCTTGTGGCGGTTTTCCACGCTGTAGGTGCGGCGCGTGCGGCGCTCCGTGCGCGAACCCGTGAAGCCCGTGGCGCTGGTCAGGTCCTGCGGGGCCTCGGCGCGCACGGTGACCAGGTCATCCTTGCCGAACGACAGGCTCGTGCTGCCCGCCGGGGCGGTGCTGGGCGCGCCGAAGTCCAGGCGCCCGGCGCCCACAAAGGCGCCGTCGCGGTACAGGCCCACGGCGCCTGCCGGCCATACGCCCGGCGGCGTGGGGACCTCGGCCACCAGGTAGGCCACGTCTTCCACCGCGGGGGCGGTGCGCGTGAGCAGGGTGGCGGCCGCGCTGTGGCTGCCCAGGGCCAGCGTCACGCGCTGCCCGCTCGAGGGCACGGTGATGCGCTGGGGCACGGCGAACTCGGTGGCAAAGCCCTTGTCGGTGGTGTTCACCTCGAAGCTGGGCATGGCTTCGTCGGCCATGCCCTGGGCCCGCGCCACCGGGGCGGGGGCCGCCATGGCCATGGCCGGGGCGGGAATGGCCTGGGGCTGGGGCGGTGGCGGTGGCGCCACATCCAGCGTCCAGGGACGCGGCAGGCGGCCCTGGGTGGCGCGGCCGGGCTGGCCGGTGGACAGGACCAGCTGCACATTGCTCCAGTCCTCACCGCTGTTCTGGGCCACCAGGGCCTGGCGTTCGAGCAGCACGGTGGACTTGGCCGCATCGAGCGTGGCGCGGTAGCTGGGCTGCCAGCCCGGTCCGCGCACCTGGTAGGACAGGCGCAGCTCGCCCTCACGCTCGGCCGCGAGGTTGATGCTGACCGACACCACGCGCGCGCGCTGGCTGGCCACGCGGTTGCGCTCGGCCACCAGGGGCTTCAAGGCCAGCTCCAGCGCTTCCTGCTTGCGCTGGAGCTGGTGGGTGCGCGCCAGAGCATCCTGGCCGGACTTGCGCAGCGCATCGGCCATGGCGCTGATCTGCGCCGGCGTGGGGGCGGGTGCGCGACCGTTGGCACTGTCATCGCCGGCAGCCCTGCCGCCCGCCACGCCCTTGAGGTAGCTGTCCACCAGCTGCAGCCCGCCCGATTCGGCCTTCACTGCGGCGATCTGGTCTTCGAGGTCGCGGATGCGGCCGTCCAGCGGGCTGCTGCAGGCCGCGGCCACGTCGCGGTCTTCGGTGAGCACATTGAATTCGCCCACGCGCACACCGGCGTCAGCGTTGATCTGCAGGCTCTGCGCATCCAGCGAGGCGGGCAGGCAGGCGAAGGTGAAGCTGCGCGCCCCCGCGGCCACCCTGGCCACGCGCTCCACGGTGGCGGTGCCGGAATAGACGGTCACGCGCGCGATGCGCGAGCTGCTGGAGTCCTGCGCAAGCGCGCTGCCGGTCGTGCCCAGCAGCAGGCTGGCGCAGAGGATGGCGGTAAAGCGGGTCATTCCGGTGGAAGGGTTCAAGAGATCCTCCTGTGGGGGGCGCCCATGGCCCGGGCGCGGATTTCCGTGTTTGTATCCCAAATGCGGCCGGCCATCGGCGGGTGTGGCGCCAGCGGGGCCGCTGCAGCACCGACCTTGGTGGATTCATGGGATTGTCACGCAGCCTTCATATGCTGGAAAAGCCTTCCATTCTCACTCCCACAAGCATGAAGCATTTTGTTCCCCGTGCCCTGTCCATCGTCGCCCTGGGTTGGGGCATGGTCGCCTGTGGCGGCTCCGATGGCGGGTTCCAGTTTCCGGGTGCCAGCGGCACCAGCCTGCCCTACGAGGTGATGGGCAAAGTGGCCAACGCAGAGAAGACCGAACTGCGCAACGGCAGCTACGGTTCGTCCATGACGCCGCATCCCACCCTGGAAGGCTACTTCTACGGCCTAAGCGACCGCGGCCCGAACGCCGCCACCGAACCGACCCGCACGCCTGCGGGCATCATCTTCATCACGCCGGAGTACACGCCCCGCATCGGCCTGTTCAAGCTCACGCACGAGGGCAAGGCCGAGCTCGTGAGCACCATCCTGCTCAAGGATCCCAAGGGCCGCCCCATCACCGGCCTGCCCAACAGCCAATTCGGCGGCACGGGCGAGACACCCTACAACCTGGACGGCAGCATCGTCTCGCTGGACCCCGATGGCGACGGCGTCAAGGGCTTCGACGAAAGCGGTCTGGACTCCGAAGGCCTGGTCGCCATGAAGGACGGCACATTCTGGATCAGCGATGAGTACGGCCCGCACATCGTGCACTTCGATGCCACGGGCAAGGAGATCGAGCGCATCAACCCGTTTGCGGCCGACCCGCGCAACAAGGCCGGCCGCACCCTGCCGGCCGAACTGTCCACGCGCTGGCCCAACCGCGGCATGGAAGGCCTGACCATCACTCCCGACGGCAAGACGCTGGTGGGCATGATGCAGTCCAACCTGTACAACCCGACCAGTGCGGTCGGCAGCATCAACCTCACGCGCATCGTCACGGTGAACATCGAGACCGGCGCCACGGCCCAGTACCTGTACCGCCAGGATGCAGCGGGCCTAGCCAACTCCGAGATCGTGGCGCTGTCCGCCACGAGCTTCCTCGTGGTCGAGCGCGACACCAAGTTCTACGGCATCGACACCGGCGTGGTGCGCAAGAACATCTACAAGATCGACCTCAGCCAGGCGACCAATGTGGACCGCTCCAATGCCGCCCTGCGCAGCGCCAACGCCTCCCTCTCGGTGAACGCCGCCAACGGCCTGCTCGTGGACGGCAAGACGCTGGAGCTGGTGGTCAAGGACGGCGGCACCGCCGACAACTACGCCGCGGGCTGGGCGCAACTGGCCGCGCTGGGCATCCGGCCCGTCGCCAAGACCCTGGCCTACGATGCCATCGCCTCGCAGAAGTACCCGCACGACAAGCTTGAAGGCATGTGGGTCATCGACGCGAACCGTCTGGCCATCCTCAACGACGCCGACTTCGTAATCGCCCCGGACAACCTGGGCGGCATCAAGCAGAAGTACCTGTACGACGGCAAGGCCGACAGCAACATGCTGTATGTGGTCAAGCCCATCGCACCGCTGTATTGACCGCGCTTCAGCGCGGGCCGTACACGGGCAGGGCCTGGCCCTGCTCGTAGGCACCCATGTCGGGCGCGCTGCCCTGGTGGCCTTGGTTGATGTTGGGGATGCGTTGCCCGGCATCGACGGCAGCGGAACCGGGCTGCAGGCGCAGGTCGGGCACGTTGTACAGCGTGAGCGGAGCGCCGGGGAACACGGGTGCAGCGGCAAACGAATCCATGCCCACCTGCACGGCTGACCGCTCCGTGGTGCGCGCGCGCAGCTCGGCCAGGCTGGCAAGGCTGGTCGCACCCCAGCGGCCGGTGAAGCTGCCCACCGTGGACCCATAGGCATCGAAATCGAGGTCGGCGCTGGCCACATCGAGGTCGGCAATCGACAGCACCCGCCCGGTGCCGCTGGAATAGCCGCCATAGGTGCCGCCCGGCCCGCCGATGAACAGGTTGTTGCGCGCATACAGCCGCCCCACCGTGGCACCGGCATAGATGCCCAGCGCATCGCCGTTCTTGACCACGGTGTTGTGCAGCAGCACGTCACCGTAGCTGCTGCGGTAGAGCTTGAAGGCCACATGCACCGCGTTGTAGACCACGTTGCGCACGAAGTAGGTGGGGCCGCCCAGCCCCGGTTGCGAGGACAGCGCGATGAACACGTTGGTCAGCCGGTTGCGCAGGATGCGGCAGTTGTGCATGCAGAAGTCGGCCTCCACGCCATCGTCCGCCGCTTCGGAGAGATCGTTGTTCAGGATGTCGATGCTGTACTGGTCCACGGCCTCGCCGTCTTCGAGCAGGGAGATGTTGTCGCGAAAGCGGGCCACGCGGTTGTGCGCGATCACATGGCCCGGCCCCGTCACGAGGATGCCTTCGCCGGCATTGCCGCCCGACACGCCGAGCGCCGCCTCGGACCAGACCACCGTGCCGGTGACCGTGTTGTCGGCGATGTAGGCGTTCTCCGCCCGCGTGAAGGTGATGATGCCATGCCCGCCCAGCGCCGCCGTGGCGTTGACGGTGCTGCGCGTCATGCTGAAGTCGTTGGTGCCGTTGAAGCGCACGCGGCCATTCAGGGTCAGTTCGGTCAGCATCACGTGGCGCTGGTTGAAGACGCCGATCTCGCCATCGACCACGGCGCCCGGGGTACCCCGGACGACCAGCGGCCGGCCCGGCGTGCCGCTGCGCCCCACGCTGAAGCCGCTGTAGCGCCCGGCCCCCAGCTCCACGATGTCACCGGCATTGGCCGCCGCCAGCACGCTGGCCAGGGTGGCTGGTGTGGCGGGCCTGACCAGCGCGCCGGGCGTCGGCATGGGCACGCTGCGCGTGGTGGCTGTGGTGGTGCGCACGGCGCTGCCGCCATCGGGGTCGGTGAGGGTGAGTTCGATCTCGTAGGTGGTGCCCGGCGCCAGGTCGAAGATGCTGCCCGAATGGCGCAGCGGCCAGGTGCGGCCCTGGTCCGAGGTCTCGTTGTGGATGCGGCGGAGGGGCATGCCAGCGAGCCAGGTGTTGCTGCCCTGCGCGCGGTAGCGCACGCTGACCACGGCATTGCGGTTGGCATCGCCTGTAAACGCCCATTCCACCGAGATGTTCTCCAGCGTGGGAAAGGGCGTGCTGATGGTGCCCGGCACGCTCGCGTCCGCCGCGCTCGGGGGCGGCAGCAGCCCGCCCACGGAGAGCAGTTCCAGCCCCGGCCGGGTGAGGCTGACCCGGGGGTAGGTGGCCGTGCCGATCACCACCTGGGGCAGGCGCAGCACGCTGCCCGTGGTCAGGTACTGCAGCTCCGCACCCACGGTGGGGTCGTCCACGCGCAGCTGCCCGGGATCGAGCAGGCGCACCACCACATCGCGGTAGCGGTCGCCGGCATCCAGTTGCAGCGTGGGCAGGCGCAGCGTGCCGGTCGAGGGTTCGAAGCTCGCGGTGTCGGCGGCCATGGCCGGCGCTGCCGCACCCAGGAGGCCGGCGAGAAGGCTTGCTGCGAATCGGCGCAGAGGGTGGTGCATGGTCATGGGCAGAGGGGTGGGTTACAGGGCGTCGGGCACGGCCTGGGCCAGAAAATCGTACACCGCCCGGATGCGCTGGCTGGTGCGTATCTCGCGGTGCACCGTGAGCCAGATGGGCAGTTCGGGCAGCTTGAGCATGGGCAGCAGGGCCACCAGGTCGGGCTCGGTGCGGGCCATGTAGTCGGCCACAAAGCCGATGCCCAGGCCGCTGCGCACCACCTGCCAGTAGGCGATCAGGTCGTCGGTGCGCAGTGCGAATTGCTGGCGTTCCACGGGAAAGCCCATGGCCGCGAAGCCGCGTGCGATGTCGCCCTGGCGGTCGTTGCCGACCACGTCGTGCTGCATCAGGTCGGCCGGCTGGCGTGGCGTGCCGCGGCGGCGCAGGTAGTCGCGGTGGGCATAGGTGCCCAGCGTGACCTTGCCGATGCGCTTGGCCACCAGGCTGGCCTGCGTGGGCTGCACCATGCGCAGGGCGATGTCGGCCTCGCGGCGCAGCAGGTTGGTGACCTCGTTGCTGGCCACCAGCTCCACCTGCACCTCGGGCAGCTCGATCCGCATGCGCGCCAGCAGCGGCGGCAGCAGCATGCAGGCCACGGGCTGGCTGGCCGTGATGCGCACCGTGCCGCTCACGCCCGCCTCGGCCCCCGAGACGCTGCGCGCCAGTTGATCGGCACCGGCCTGCATCGCGCGGGCCGATTCCGCCAGGCGCAAGGCCGTCTCCGTGGGCAGCAGGCCGCGCCCCGTGCGCTCGAACAGCACCACGCCGAGCTGCGTTTCCAGCTCGACGATGTGGCGGCCGATGGTGGGCTGGCTCGCGTTCAGCGCGCGCGCAGCGCCCAGCAGGCTGCCCTGGTCCAGGGCGGCCAGAAAGGACTGGATCAGGCTCCAGTCAAAGCGCTGTGTCATCGGCAGGCCCCCTAGAGGTATTCATTTTTGCATTGCTGTTATGGATGGTTAGCCAATTGTGTAACGGCTGGATGGTTTCCACAATCGCTTCCATCCCTTGTTTTTCAGGAGCCAGTCCATGATGAATGCCGCATCCACCGTCCTCATCCTCGGCGCCCGCGGGCGCCTGGGCCTTGCCGCCGCCCATGCGTTTTCCCAGGCCGGCTGGCAGGTGCGCGCCCAGGTGCGCCCAGGCGCCACCGGCCCTGCGGTGCCCGGCGTGCAATGGATTGCCGCTGCTCCCGAGGACACACCGGCCCTGGTGGCCCATGCGCAGGGGGCCCAGGTCGTGGTGCACGCCATGAACCCGGCCTACACCCACCGGGCCTGGCGCGCCCAGGCGCCCGGGCTCATGGACGCCGCCATCGCAGTCAGCCGCAGCCTGGGCGCCACGCTCATGCTGCCCGGCAGTGTGTACAACTATGGCCGCGCCATGCCGCCCGTGCTGCGCGAGGACACGCCGCAGACCGCACTGGACTTCAAGGGCCGCATGCGCATCCACCTGGAGCAGCGCCTGCAGGCCGCCACGCGCGATGGCGCCATGCGTGCTGTCGTGCTGCGTGCCGGCGATTTCTTCGGCAGCGGCGCGGGCAGCTGGCTGGACCTGGCCATCGCCAAGGACCTGGCCCGGGGCCGCATCACCTGGCCTGGGCCCCTGGACACCAGCCGGCCCTGGGCCTACCTGCCCGATCTGGCCCGTACCCTGGTGAAGGTGGCCGAGGCGCGCCACCACCTGGCCGCCTTCGACACCCTGCACTTTGCCGGCCAGCAGGTCACGGCGCAGCAATGGGTGCAGGCGCTCTCCGCCGTGGCTGCCGAGCAGGGCTGGGTGCCCGATGCCGCTGCCGTGCGCGTGGGCCAACTGCCCTGGCCGCTGCTGCGCGTGGCCGGCCTGGTGCTGCCCACCTATGCCGCCCTGGCCGATGTGCGCTACCTCTGGAGCACCCCGCACCGGCTGGACAACACGCGCCTTGTGGCGCTCATCGGCGCCGAGCCGCACACCCCGTTCGAGCCGGCGGTGCGCCGCGCCCTCCACGACCTGGGGCTGCTGGCCCCGGCCCCTTCCCCCGCCGCCCTGGCATGAACCGCAAGGAGACATCCACCATGCAACGCCGTACCTTCATCCGCTTGGCCGGCGGTGGCACCATCGCCGCCGCAGTCATCGCCCCCTTGGCCGCCTGCAGTTCGGGCCCGCACTACCCTGCCCAGGCCGTGGAGGCCTGGCAGGGCCCCGTGGGCGAAACCGACCTGCGCCGCCGTGCCGTGGCCTACGCCATCACCGCGCCCAACCCGCACAACCTGCAACCCTGGGTGGTGGACTTGCGCGAAGAGGGTGTGATCACGCTGCGCACCGACCGCGAGCGCGTGCTGCCCGAGACCGACCCGCTGGGCCGCCAGATCCTGATCGGCCATGGTGCCTTCCTGGAGCTGTTGGTGCTGGCACTGGCCCAGCAGGGCGTGGCCAGCGAGGTCACGCTGTGGCCGCAAGGGCCGCTGCCTGCGCAACTGAGCGCGTGGGATGACCGACCCGTGGCGCGCGTGGTGCTCAAGGCCGGCGGGCAGGCCGACCCCTTGTTCACCCAGGTGCTGCGCCGGCGCACGCCCAAGGTGGACTACGACCTGGCGCGCCCCGTGGCGCCCGATCTGCTGCAGGCCTTGCTCGCCAGCGCCTCCCGCACGGGCCCTCTGCAAGCCGGTGGCACGGTCGACCCGGCCCGGCTCGATCCGCTGCGTGCGCTGTGCTGGCAGTCGGCCCAGGTGGAGATCGGTACACCGCGCACGATGATGGAAAGCATACGCCTCACGCGCGTGGGCCCGTCCGAGATCCTGGCGCACCGCGATGGCATCTCGCTGAACAGCCCTTTCGTGCGGGCGCTCACGGCCTTTGGCATGTTCGATCGCACGGTGGCCCCGCCCCAGGGCAGCGCCGGCTACAAGGCTGCGGCAGAGCGCTTCGAGGGCCACAGCCGCACGGCCATGGGCTTCGTCTGGCTGACCGGCGGCAACACCCGTGCCGACCAGGTCGCGGCGGGCCGCGCCTATGTGCGCCTGCAGCTCAAGGCCACGGAACTCGGCGTGGGCATGCACCCCATGAGCCAGGCGCTGCAGGAGTTTGCCGAGATGGCGCCGCACTACGAACGCGTGCACCAGCTGGTGCTGGGCCGGGGGGCGCCCAGGGAGGCGGGCGACCCCACGGTGCAGATGCTGTGCCGCCTGGGTTACCCAGAGGGTGAGGTGCCCGCCACGCCGCGCCGGCCGCTGGCGCGCCTGCTGCAGGCCTGACGTTTCAGGCCTGCGGTGCCACGTAGGCGATGAGCCGGCCCATGCGGCGTATCCATTCCGAGGTCACGATGAACTGCGGCTTGTCGCGCTTCACATAGGGCTCGGTCTCGGGCGGGTTGTCGGCCGGGTAGGGCGAGGTGTCGTACACATCGCCCACATGCTTGCTGCGGTAGGCCGTGCCCGTGTAGGGGGCCGTGGGTCCATCGCCGCGGTAGGTGTTGACGATCTCGGGCACGGCCGAGGTCCAGTAGTTCTTGCTTCCCAGCTCGGCCAGCAGCGTCTGCACCTCGCTGTCGGGCACCACCGGCGTGGGCATGGTGGCGCCGGTGAAGAGGTCCGGGAAATCCACCTCGCGGATCGAGAAGTAGCGCGGCAGGGCGCGCGTGGCCCCCGTGGACTTGAGTGGCGAGCGCGCCACCATGTCGGCGATCGCCGCATCGCCCATGCGGCTGAGCGACTGGTAGGTCGATTCCAGGCCGGCGATGTCGATCTGCCGGCCGGCCGAGTAGTGGCTGATGGTGTTGGTGTAGTCCTTGTCCGCGTAGTAGGCGCCGTTGTGGATGTTGGAACCGTAGCGGTGCATGTACAGGCCGTCGTTGCTGCCCAGCTCCACGAAGGTGGGGTGGGTGCGCCCGCCACCGAGCAGCGGATTGACCGTGGCCGCGTCTGCAGGCAGCGGGCAGGACTTGAGCCAGGCAATGGCTTCCGGAATGCGGGCCAGGTATTTCTTGTCGCCCGTGAGCTGGAAGTAGTTGAACAGCTGGCGGATATTGGTCTGCGTGGTGTGCGTGGCCAGCGAGCGCGGCTCGTAGCTGCGCGCGCCCGCCGGTGCGCCCGCGGGCCGCCCGGCCGTGGGGCGCGACAGGTGCTGCAGGCTCCAGCCGGCCTGGGGCCCCGGTTGCTGCATGAGGCGCATGCACTCCATGGCGCGCTGGATGTTGCCGATCAGGCGTGTCTCGCCCAGGGCCGTCACGCACAGGGTGAGGAACTTGATGTTCTCACCCATCACGTCGTCGTTGAAGGTGACGTGCAGCGTGTAGTCGCCATCGGCCATGCCCACGCGCGCGCCGGCGGGCACCTGCTGCGGGTTGGGCAGCGGCATGCTGCTCACGGCACCCGGGAAGTGCGGAAAGCGCTGCGGCCAGCCTCCGTCGGCAATGCCGTATTCAGGACCGAACTGCGACTGCACCACAAAGTCGATGGCGCGTTGCAGCGGCCCGGAGAAGCGCGCGTCGCGCTTTTCCACGAACATGCGCAGCAGCAGCTGCGAGGCCACGGCCGTGCCCGCGTCGTCGAAGGTGGCATTGCCGTAGTAGTGCTGGAACTCCTCCAGCCGCCAGCCGTTCTTGCCGATGGTGTCGTACCAGCGCTTGAGCGAATCCTCGCCCGCAAAGTCGTGGATGTAGTTCCACCCGCCTGAACGGTGCTGCGCCGCGACGATGGCCAGCGCGGTGCGCTCGGCGGCCTGGTAGTAGCGTTCATCGCCCGTGGCGTGGTACGCGTCGAGGTAGACATGGCCGACGGAGGGCGTGCCGGGCGGCTGGATCCAGCACATGGTGCGGTAGGCCTCCATCTCGCCGAAGGTCTGCTTGAGATCGGGCGAGTACGACCACACGTAGCCCCCCTGGTAGGACACCACCTCGTCCATGTACTGCGCGGCACGCTTGAGAGCGGCCGCGGCTTCGGCCTGGGGGCCGGTCAGGGGCGCGGGCCCCGCGTCGCTGCCGCCGCACGCGGACAGGAGCAAGGGGCTCAGGGTGGTGGCAATCGCAAAATCTCTGCGCTTCATGGGTGTGTCTCCTCCAGGGTTGGGAACAGGGTTGGCAGGCAGGGGTGTGCTGCCGTCGCAGGCCGGCCCAGGGGCCCTTGTCCTGCCGTTGTCGCGCATCAAGAAAGATGACGTCGTACAACTTGGCTGCGATTCTCAGCAGACCCAGCCGGCGGCGTGCTGGCGTTTACCCGGAGCTCTTGTGTACAGATGTTGCAGCAGAATCCGCTGCAGGCTGGAGTGCTGCGCCCTTGGGAGATACCTTGTCCGGTATCGCAAGCGGCAATTTAGTTATATGACGTCATATGAATTGACGCGCTTTTGACCGAAGCAGGGCCTGAGGGCCCGGCATCGCGTGGCAATGGAAAAGGGGGAGACCTGTGAACCAATGGATACGATTCGGCAGGGCATGGCTCGGCGTGCTGTGCCTGGCGCTGTTGTGCAGCGAGGCCAGCCATGCGCAGGCACCGACGCGGCTGCGCGCCTGGAACATCCACCCCGACGGCTACCCGGTGACCGAGGCCATGAAGGGCTTTGCCGCCCAGGTCGCGCGCACCACGCAGGACCGTTACCAGATCGAGGTGTTCTCCAACGCCACGCTGGGCGATCAGCCCAAGGCCGTGCAGATGCTCAAGAGCGGCGAGATCGACATTGCCGAGTTCAGCTCCGGCCCGTTGTCTGATGCGGTGCCTGGCATCAAGGTGCTGAACCTGCCGTTCCTGTTCACCGACTCGGCCCACATGTTCCGCCACCTCGACGGCGCGCTGGGCCAGCGCTTTGCCGCCAACCTGCAGGCTGCCGGCTTCGTGGTGCTGGGCTGGTACGACGGGGGCGGGCGCTCCTTCTACTGCGCCAACCGGGCGCCGGCCAACATCCGCGATCTCGCGGGGGCGTCGATCCGCGTGCAGCAGTCGGAGGTGTTCATGGAGATGATCCGGCTGCTCGACGCCAAACCCGTGGCCCTGCCGTTCAAGGACGTGCTGGGAGGCTTCCAGCAGGGCGCCATCGACTGCGCGGAGAACAACATGCCCTCCTACGAGTCCACCGGGCACTTCAAGCTGGCCAAGAGCGTGTACGTGACCAACCACGTGATCTCGCCCGAGGCGCTGGTGGTGTCCAGCGCACTGTGGTCCCGGCTCTCCCCCGAGGACCGCAAGGCCTTCGCCGATGCGGGCGCCCAGTCGGCCCTGCTGATGCGCGAGCTGTGGAACAAGCGCGTGGCCCAGGCGCTGGAGAACACGGCCCGGCAGGGCGCGCAGTTCGTGCGGGTCAAGGACATCTCGCCCTTCGTGCGGCGCATGGCGCCGCTGTACAGCAAGTACATGGCCGACCCGACCACGCGCGAAGAGCTGCTGACCATCATCGCCAAGTAGGCTGCGCGGCCGGCATCGGTAGCCCGGCCCTGTGCTCAGGCGGGGAAGGCCGGGCCGTGGGGTTGCAGGCACACGGGCCGTTCATCGAAGGCCAGCCAGCCCAGCCGGTCGCACAGCGACTGCACCCAGGGCGTGTAGTCGATGCGCAGTGAGCAGTGCATGGCCAGCGGGCCTTCGGACACGTCCTCGGGCAGGTGGAATTCCACCTGGTGGCCCAGCACCGTGGCGTGGCCCCAGGTGGGCAGGGCCCACTCCAGGCCAGGCGCCACCTGGGAGAGGCCTTGCTTGATGCGATCGATGTCACGCAGCACCAGCACGGTGTCGGGGGACAATTCGTCGGTGGACAGCGGCAGGCGTGCAGGCTGGAAGAACAGGTAGGTATAGGCCATGGGGCGCGATGTTGCACCCTGTTGCATGCGCCGGGGCGTGGCCCCGTGGCGCACAGCGTGAACTATTGCGCAGCGAGGCCGCTTTGCTGCCGGGACCCGGCAGGGAAAGTGCCGAGGTGGGCAGGCTGCAGCTGCGTTAACCTCCGAGAGCGCAGTTGCTTATGCCCACCCGAATTCCGATGATTGTTGCAGCGGCGGCCGCCATGGCCGCCAGCAGCCTGGCCCATGCCCAGGGTTCCGTGGTCCGCCTCGGCACCGTGGCGCCCTTGAGCGGCGGTGCGGCCTATGCCGGGCAGGCCAACCTCAATGGGGTGCGCATGGCGGTCGAGGGGCTCAATGCCCGGGGCATCGCCATCGGCGGCCAGAAGGTGCGCTTCGAACTGCTGGCCGAAGACGATGCAGGTGATCCCAAGCAGGGCGTGGCGGCGGCGCAGAAGCTGGTGGACGCACGGGTCCATGGCGTCATCGGGCACCAGAACTCGGGCACGGCGATCCCGGCGTCGCGGCTCTACAGCGATGCCGGCATTCCCCAGATATCGCCCTCCGTCACGCACCCGCGCTACACCCGCCAGGGCTTTGCCACCACCTTCCGCATGGTGGCTGACGACGTGCAGCTCGGCGGCATGCTGGGCCGCTACGCCGTCAAGGAACTTCACTTGCGCAGCTTCGCGGTCGTCGATGACCGCACGGCCTATGGCCAGGGCCTGGCACGCGAGTTCGCCGAGGCGGTGCGTGCCGCTGGTGGCGTGGTGGTCGACCAGCAGTTCACCACCGACAAGGCGACGGACTTCAGCGCCATCCTCACGGCTATCAAGGCCAAAAAGCCCGATGTCCTCTTCATCGGCGGCATGTACGCCACGGCCGGCCCGATGCTGCGGCAGATGCAGCAGCTGGGCCTTTACGCGCGGCTCATGGGCGGTGACGGCATCTGCAACGATGCCATCGTGCCCCTGGCCGCCGGCGCGGTGGGCGACAACCGCATCGTGTGCGCCGAGCCCGGGGGCTTCGACCAGGCCCAGCAGCCGGGGCTGGAGCGCTTCCAGGCCGCCTACCGCAAGCGCTTCGGCAGCGAGGCCGAGGGCATTTCGGTCTACGCCTACGACGCCGTGAACCTGATGGCCGAGGCCATGGTGCAGGCGGGCTCCGCCGAGCCCCAACGCTACCTGCCCGTGCTGGCCAGGATGCAGGGTTTCCAGGGCGTGAGCGGCAGCATCGCCTTTGACGAAAAAGGCGACCGCAAGGACCCGCTGTTGACCCTCTACACCTTCCGCAATGCGCGGCGCGCCACCCTGGCCGTGGTCCGGGCCGATGCGTCCCGGACCCACTGAGCCCGCGCGCAGGCCCCGCGCATCAGGTCACGATCAGTGCCAACCCGCGTCCCCGGGGATCGGACACCGGCATCACATCGCGCCCCGTGATCTTGATGGCCTGGATGTCGGTGTCGAACGAGTTCGTGCTGACCGTGTAGCCGCGCGCCTGCAGCTGCAACGCCAGGTCCGGCGGAATGGGCGAGAACGGTTCGCCTTCCATGATCTTGCCCTGTGGCAACTGGTGGTGGAAGCGTCGGTTGGCCACCGCGGCGGGCAGGGGCATCTGGTAGTCGTAGGTGTTGGCCAGCACCTGGTAGACGGCGTTGAAGATGCGCGAGCCGCCGGGCGTGCCGATCACCATGGTGGGCAGGCCGTCCTTGACCAGGATGGTCGGCGACATCGACGACAGCGGGCGCTTGCCCGGGGCCACGGCATTGGCGTCCGAGCCGATCACGCCGAAGATGTTCGGCTGGCCGGGCACGGTGGCGAAGTCGTCCATCTCGTCGTTGAGCGCAAAGCCCGCACCGCGCACCACCACGCCGCAGCCGTAGCCCATGTTCAGCGTGTAGGTGTTGGACACCGCGTTGCCCCACTTGTCCACCACCGAGAAGTGCGTGGTGTGCATCTTCGCCAGGCCGGGCTGCACCGTCTCCGTGGGCGTGATCTCGCGCGGGTTCACCTCGGCCGCCCGCGCCTTGATGTAGGCCGGGTCCAGCAGGCGCGCCTGGGGAACGTTGACGAAGCCGGGGTCGCCCAGGTACTCGGCGCGGTCTGCGAACACGCGCTTGAGCATCTCGGCGTTGAGGTGCATGTACTGCACGGTGTTGGGTTTTTCGCCCACGAACAGGGTGTCGCGCAGCGCGGCCTTCATGCCCAGCAACTGGCCGAGGGCAATGCCGCCGGAGCTGGGCGGCGGGGCGGTGTACACCGTCATGCCGTTCCATTCGATGGGCAGGGGGTTGCGCCAGACCACCTTGTAGTTGGCCAGGTCGGCCTTGGTGATGATGCCGCGGCCGCCGTCCTGGGTCATCGCGGCGACGATCAGGTCCGCCGTGCGGCCCTTGTAGAACTCGTCCGATCCGTTGGCCGCGATGCGGCGCAGCGTCTCGGCCAGCTCGGCCTGGCGGAACAGCTGGCCTTCGCGCATGGAGCCGAAATACTCCATCAGGTTCGCCGGGTAGCCCGACGATCCGAAGTTGGTGATGGCGTAGTCGCGCCAGAAGACCTCGGCCTTGGAGGCGACATGCCCCTTGTCCGCCAGGTCGATGGCGGGCGCGAGCACGTCCTTCCAGGCCAGGCGGCCAAAGCGCTGGTGCGCCTCGTACAGGCCGCGCACGGTGCCCGGCACGCCGGCGGCCTGGGCGCCCCACAGGCTGCTCAGCGGGTCCTGCTTGCCATCGGCCGTCTTGAAGCGGGTGTACATGTCGCTGGTGGCGGCTGCGGGCGCCATCTCGCGGTAGTCCACGAAGTAGGGCTTGCCCTCGATGAAGATGTTCATGAAGCCGCCGCCGCCGATGTTGCCGGCCTCGGGGTAGGTCACTGCGAGCACGAAGGCGATGGCCACGGCCGCGTCCACCGCGTTGCCGCCCGCCTGCAGAATGGCCTTGCCGGCCTCCGAGCTGTACTTGTCGCTCGATGCGATGGCGCCGCCGTCGAGCCGGGCCCCGTCGTCGCTGCCGCTACCGCAGGCGGAAAGGGCCATGGTGGCCGCTGCCGACGCGATCAGGCTGCGCCGGGAAATCAAAATATCGCTGTTCACACAGTCTCCTGCTTGGGTGTCTCGTATGATGGTTTTGTGTCGGAAATGCCCCGTGGGTGGGGGCGCTACGGACTCTAGGGACGCGCAGCCGGAGCGTCCAATGAAACGTTTTTTGGGCCGGCATTCCAAACACTCATGGACTCGAGAAAACTCGAACACCTCGCTGAGCTGGCCACGACCGGCTCCTTCAGCCGTGCTGCAGAAAACCTGCACCTGACCCAGCCGGCCCTGAGCAAGAGCATCCAGGCGCTCGAAGAGGAGCTGGGCGCGGTGCTGATCGACCGGCGGCGCAAACCCTTTGCGCTCACGGCCAAGGGCGAGATGGTGGTGCAGCGGGCACGCCGCCTGCTCAAGGACATGGACGAGCTGCACCGCGTGGCGGCCGAGGACATCGGCCCCGAAGGCCTGCTGCGCATCGGCTTCGGTGCCGGGCCCTGGGCCACGCTGTCGCGCGGCTTCATCCAGCATGTGGTGGAGCACTTCCCGCGCCTGCACCTGCAGGTGCGCCATGGTTCGGGCGATGCGCTGGTGGGGGCCTTGCATGAGCGGCAGATGGACCTGGCCATCGTCGATGCGCGCTCGTTCCCTTCGAGCCCGCACCTGCAGGCCGAAACCCTGGGCCACCTGCACGGCAGCGCCGTGTGCCGCGTGGGGCATCCGCTGCAGCGGCTGGAGCGGGTGACCCTCAAGGACCTGCTGGCCTACCCGACGCTCAACACCTCGATCTCCGACGAGGCCGTGCGCTGGGTGCAGGAGAGCCATGGCGTGGACCTGGACCTGCGCCAGCACACCACCGTGGAGTGCGAACAGCTGGAAACCCTGCTGGACGTGTGCGCCCGCAGCGACGCGGTCTTCCTCGGCGTGCGCGAGGCCGCGCACCCCTGGGTGCTGCGCGGTGAAATGGCGGTGCTGGCCGTGCACCCGCTGATCACCGAGTTCAGCGTGCCCATCGCCCTGGTGTCGCTGGCGGGGCGCAGCCCGTCGCAGCTCACGACCTGGGTGCGGGACTTCGTGGCGGATGCGCTGGACGAGCGCCATTTCGCCGAAGGCCGGCCCTTCTGAAGTGAAACACCCCCTGAGTCGCTTCGCGCCTTCCCCCTCTCTCGACTCGCTGCGCGAATCGGGAGGGGGACGCCCCCAGCGCGGCGGGGCGGCCCTTGCGTGGGGGCACTGGCCTGGGCCGCGCCAGTTTCATGCGTCGCGGGTGGCGTGCAGCGCAATGAATAGCTGATACCGGCTACGCAGGCGGGTCCAGGTATTCGCGCACCAGAGACCGCGCGCGGTGCAGCCGGCTCTTGGCGGCCTCGCGCGTGGTGCCAAGGCGCTGGGCCATCTCCTCGATGGTGAGCTCCTCGAAGTCGCGCAGCAGCAGCGCCTCGCGGTACAGCGGCGGCAGTGAATCGATGGCCAGGGCCAGGTCGTGGCGCAGTTCGTCGTCGGGCCGGTGCGACCAGGCCAGGGCGTCCTCCACCTGTGCCAGCGGTTCGCCGCGCAGCCAGGCCAGGGCCGGGCGCATGCACAGCCGCTGCACGATGCGCACCACCCAGCCGCCAAAGGCTGCCACCTCGCGCAGCGCGCCCACGCGGCGGTAGACGATGATCAGCGCCTCCTGCACCACGTCGTCGGTGGCGGTGGTGGCCGCGCAGTGTCGCAGTGCATAGCGGCGGATGTCCGGGCGGGTCAGCGTTAACAGGCGCTCCATGGCCTCGGTATCGCCCGCGCGCGCGGCAGGCAGCAGCTGGGCGACGGTGGTCATTCCACAGGCTTTCTGCCCACCATGGCGCAGGCAGGGCAGTAACCGAAGACGCCGGTGAGGATGCCGGTGGCGCCCGATGTGGCCAGCACCAGGCCGAGCGGTGTGAAACCCAGCCAGCCCAGGCTGGCGGCGAGGAGGGCCAGGCCGGCGACGATGCGCAGCAGGCTTTCGGGGCGGGTGATATTCTTGCGGTACAGCATGGCGGCAAAGCTCCTTGGATCTTGAAGGCGAAGGCGCCGGCACGGGGCGCCTTCCCTGACAAGAGCGGGCTCTGTGGCCAAAGGATTCATGCTGTGAGAAAAAAATTTCTCAGCCAAAGTGGTCGAACGAGGCGTAGCGGTTTTCCACCGGCAGGCCTTGCCCGTCCACCAGCCGCAGACCGGGTTCTGCCTCGATCACCCCGATGCGTGCCACGGGGGTCTGGCTGGCCTGCGCAGCGGCCGCCACGGCCACGCGCTGCGAGGGCGGTGCCGTGAAGGCCAGCTCGTAGTCGTCGCCGCCGGCCAGGGTGCACTGGCGCAGCAGTTCGGGGTCGGCCACAGCGCTGCCGTGCGCCATCAGGGCGCTGGTGAGGGAGGTGTCGATGCAGGCGCCTACCCTGGATGCCTTGAGGATGTGCGACAGATCCCCCAGCAGCCCGTCGCTCAGGTCCATGGCGCTGCTGGCCACGCCGCGCAGCGCCAGGCCCAGGGCCACGCGCGGGGTGGGGCGCTCCAGCCGCTGGCGCGCGACGGCCAGCAGGTCGGGGGCGATCTGCTCGTGGCCCAGTAGCGCTTCCAGCGCCAGCCGGGCATCGCCCAGCGTGCCGCTCACATAGATGTCGTCGCCTGCGCGCGCCCCGCTGCGCAGCAGGGCCTGGCCGGCAGGCACTTCGCCGAACACGGTGATGCAGAGATTGAGCGGGCCCTGCGTGGTGTCGCCGCCCACGAGTTCACAGCCATGGCTGTCGGCCAAGGCCAGCAGCCCGCGCGAGAATCCTGCCAGCCAGGGTTCGTCCACGCGCGGCAATGACAGTGCCAGCGTGAAGGCCAGTGGCCGGGACCCGCAGGCCGCCAGGTCCGACAGATTCACTGCCAGCGCCTTGTGTCCCAGGGCCTCGGGGTCCACGTCGGCAAAGAAGTGGCGGCCCTCCACCAGCATGTCGCTGGAGACGGCCAGCTGCATGCCCGGCGCGGGGGCCAGCAGTGCGCAGTCGTCCCCCACGCCCAGCGCGGCGCGGCGCACGGGCCGCGTGAAATAGCGTGCGATCAGATCGAATTCACCCATGGGGCGATTGTGGCCCGGGTCATTCGCATTCGCCACGCCGGTGTGACATATCTCTGCAACACAGGCTGCCTAGAGTCACCGCTTCGTGCCCGGCTCGCCCCGAGCCCAGAGGCCACCCCGCAACCGCGCGGCGAAACCCCGCTTTCGCCCGCGCCTTCCCTTCCCACCCACCCGCCTCCCGCGGAGGAAACGAGCATGACCACCGTCTACCACGCCCTGTCGAGCAGCAACTTTTCCCAGAACTGGACCAACCTTGGCACCTTGATCACGGCGGCCAACGACTGGAGTGGCGTGCCGTCCATCGTGGGCTACCGCGGTGACGACCTCACCACGGCGACGGGCACCGATCCGCAGACCCTGCTGGCCAACGGCAGTGCCACGCCCCAGAGCGCCACCTTGCTGGACGCGAACACGGCCAGCACCACCGGCGCCGTGGGCGTCTTCAGCACCCTGGCCAACCCGACGGTGGCGCTCCAGGGCTCGGGCACGGCCGACGCACCCCACATCGTGGTGCACCTCGATGCCACGGGCCGCCAGGACATCGTGGTGAGCTACACCCTGCGGGATATCGATGCCACCACCGACAATGCCGCACAGGCCGTGGCACTGCAGTACCGCGTGGGCAACACCGGCGACTTCATCAACCTGCCGGCGGCCTACGTGGCCGATGCCTCCAGCGGGCCGTCGCTCACGCTGGACACGCCCATGACCGTCACCCTGCCCGCCGCCGCCAATGGGGCGGCCCAGCTGCAGCTTCGCTTCATCACGGCCAATGCCGTGGGCAACGACGAGTGGATCGGTATCGACGACCTCTCGGTCACCTCGTCCGCGGCCGTGGCCGCGGGCGCCAGCCTGTCTTACACCGGCTCCCTCAATGAGTCCCAGGCCTTCGACGGCCAGCTGTCGGCGGCCTCCAAGATCACCATCACGCTGACCGGCGACAGCTTTACCGGCAGCGATGGCGCCAGCCTGCTGTCCGCCGCCACGGTGGGCAATGCGCCCGCCGGCCTCACGGCCGTGCTCACCCGCACCAGCGCCACCACGGCCGAACTGGGCTTCACCGGCACCGCCACCGGCCACGCCAGCGACGTCAACAACCTGACCGTCACCTTTGCCGATGGCGCCTTCACCGGTGGCTCGGCCGCCGCCGTCACCAACGCCACCAAGAGCAACCTCAAGATCGACTTTGCCGAGCCGGGATCTGCAGGCAGCGCGCAGACCTTCACGCCCAATGCCGGCACCACGGTGGGCAGCTCCGACGCCTCGGCCGCGCTTGCGCTCGACGCCAACTGGATGGTGGTCGGCGACGACGAAGCCAGTGTGCTGCGCGTCTACCACCGCGAAGGCGGTGCGGCCGTCAAGGAGTGGAACTATGCCGCCGTGCTGGGCAATGGCGGTGAACTCGATCTGGAGGCCGGCACCCGCATCGGCGACACCTTCTATTTCACGGGCTCGCACAGCAACAACAAGAGCGGCGCGGAGCAGAACAATCGCGAATACATCCTGGCCGTGAAGATCACCGGCACGGGCGCCGACACGCAGTTCACCTACCTGGGCAAGCACAGCGGCCTCGAGGACCAGCTGGTGGCCTGGGACCAGGGCAATGTCCACGGCGAGGGGGCCAACTACTTCGGCTTCGCGGCCTCGTCGACGGGCGTGATCCCCGAGAACGTCAACGGCTTCTCCATCGAAGGCATGACCGCCTCGCAGGACGGCACGAAGCTGCTGGTGGCCTTCCGCGCGCCGCAGACCGATGCCAACACGCGCGACAAGGCCGTGGTGCTGGAGCTGGCCGTGGCCGGGCTCGTCGACGCCTCCGGTGGCGCTGCTCCCAACGTGAGCGCTGTCCACGAACTCAACCTCGGCGGTCGCGGCATCCGCTCCATCGAGAAGGCGGGCGACGGCAGCTACCTGATCCTGGCCGGCCCGTCGGGCGGCGCCAGCACCGAGGTGACGAACGACTTCCGCCTGTTCCGCTGGGACGGCGTGGGCACCACCCCCACCGAGCTGGACGTGAACCTCGACGCCCTGCGCGACGGCACGGGCGGCAGCTTCGAGACCATCGTCGATGTGCAGAGCACGGCCCAGGGCACCCTGGTGCAGTTGCTGCAGGACAATGGCGACAGCACCTGGGGCGGCGCGACGGCATCCAAGGACCTGCCGGCCGCGCAGCAGAAGTTCGTGGGCAACTGGGTACAGATCGGCGGCAATGTCAGCGACAGCACCGGCCCGGTGCTGGCCAGCAGCACGCCGGCGGACGACGCCGGCAGCGTGGGCAAGGCCGCCGACATCGTGCTGCGCTTCAACGAAGGCGTGGCGCGTGGCGCGGGCGACTTCGTGATCAAGAAGCTCAGCGACAACAGCGTGGTGGCCACCATCGCCGCGACCGACACGACCCAGGTCACGGTGGCCTTCAACACCGTGACCATCAACCCCGCAAGCGACCTGGACGTGGGCACCGCCTACTATGTCGAGGCCGCGGCCGGCACCCTCAAGGACCACTACGGCAACGCCTGGGCAGGCCTGTCGGGCAACGCGCAGCTGAACTTCACCACCTCGGCGGCCCCGCTGCCCAAGCTGTTGATCACCGAGGTCAACTCCAACGCCACGCCCGGCGATTTCTTCGAGCTCTACAACTACGGCAGCACCGAGATCGATCTGTCGGGCTGGACCTGGACCGACTCCGCAGCCGACCCCACCAAGCTCGGCAGCTTTGCGAGCGGCACCAAGATCGCGGCCGGCGGCAAGCTGGTCGTCGCCGGCGAGGTCACCGATGCCACGGCTTTCAAGGCCGCCTGGGGGCTGGACGCCAACACCGCCGTCGTGGCCGTGGGCGGCCCCGGCCTGGGCAAGGGCGATGGCGTGGTGGTGCTGACCGGCAGCGGCCAGGTGGCAGCCGCCATCAACTACAGCGGCACGGCCTTCACCAACAACGGCACGGCCATCGCCCCCATGGCCAAGACCGGCGGCGGTGCGGTGACGGGCTCCGAGCACGCAGGTGTCGCCTTCGGTGGCACGGCCACGGCCTCGGCCGTGTGGGATGGCCTGTCCACCACCAACCCGACCTACAAGGCGGCCGTGGTGGGCGAGCTGGGCGCCTTTGCCCAGACCGGCACACCCGCCAACATCGGTTCCCCTGGCACCTTGGTGGTGGCCCAGCCCAAGCTGCTGATCACCGAAGTCAATTCCAACGCCACGCCGGGCGACTTCTTCGAGCTCTACAACTACGGCAGCACCGAGATCGATCTGTCGGGCTGGAAGTGGACCGACTCCGCAGCCGACCCGACCAAGCTCGGTGCCTTTGCCAACGGCACCAAGATCCCCGCGGGTGGCAAGCTGGTGGTGGCCGGCGAGGTGACCGACCCCACGGCCTTCAAGGCCGCCTGGGGGCTGGACGCCAACACCGCCGTCGTGGCCGTGGGCGGCCCCGGCCTGGGCAAGGGCGATGGCGTGGTGATCCTGGATGGCAACGGCCAGGTGGCCACGGCCATCAACTACAGCGGCACGGCCTTCACCAACGGCAGCACCTCGGTGGCCCCCATGGCCAAAGCCGGCGGTGGCACGGTGGCCGGTGCCGAGCACGCGGGTGTGGCCTTCGGCGGCACGGCCACGGCCTCGGCAGTGTGGGACGGCGTGTCCACCACCAACCCGACCTACAAGGCGGCCGTGGTGGGCCAGTTGGGCGCTTTCGCCCAGACTGGCACGCCGGCCAACATCGGCTCGCCGGGCCTGACCAGCGCCCCGGCCGTGCCGGCCGGCGCCGTGCCCAGCTACACCCAGGCCTTCGACAGCCAGGCCGGCTTCAACGAGTTCACCGTGTTCAGCAAGGACGCCGACAGCGCGGCCGCGGTCAACTGGCTGTACAGCAGCGGCAAGGCCAGCATCAACGGCTACAACAGCACGGTGGCGGCCAACGACTGGCTGATCTCCAAGGCCTTCAACCTCAACGACACCGGCGCCGAGTTCCTGAGCTTCACGACCTGGACGCGCTACGCCGACACTGGCCTCGCCGATCCGGCCCAGCAGCTCAAGCTCATGGTGTCCAGCAACTACAGCGGCACGGGCGACCCCACCTTGGCCACCTGGAAGGAGCTCAGCTTCGCCCACCCGGCCGCCAACTCGCAGGTGACCACGCCCTCGGGCCTGATCGACCTGTCGGGCATCAGCGGCACCAACGTGTACTTCGCCTTCCAGTACGCCTCGTCGGCGAACAAGAGCGCCGCGCAGTGGCAGGTGGACGACTTCAAGATCGAAAGCTATGCCGGCTCGGTGGTCTCCATCGCCGCGACCGACGCCGCCAAGTCCGAGGGCAACAGCGGCAGCACGGCCTACACCTTCACCGTGACGCGCGCTGGCGACAAGTCGGGTGCGGCGTCCGTGAACTGGGCCGTGACCGGCTCTGGATCGGCACAGGCCGGTGCCGATGATTTTGCAGGCGGCAACCTGCCATCGGGCACCGTCAATTTCGCGGCCAACGAGACCACCAAGACCATCACCGTCAACGTGCAGGGCGACACCAGCATCGAGCAGGACGAGGGTTTCACGGTCACGCTGTCGGGCGCCACCGGCACCACCATCGTGGGCGGCGGCACGGCCCAGGGCCTGGTCCGTACCGACGAGGCACCGATCACGAAGATCCACGAGATCCAGGGCAGCAGCGACACCGCGCTGCTGATGGGCAATGCGGTCACCATCGAAGGCATCGTGACAGGCTACGCCCCCAACCTGCAGGGCTTCTACGTGCAGGAAGAGACTGCCGACTACGATGGCGATGCCAGCACCTCCGAAGGCATCTTCGTCTACTACGGTGGTACGCCCATCGCCGGCCTGGACGCCAACAGCATCGGCGACAAGGTCCGCATCAAGGGCACGGTGGCCGACTACAAGGGCCAGACCCAACTGACCGTGCCGACCGACTTCACCCTGGTCCAGGCCGATGCCGGCCTGCCCGCCGCCACCGTGGTGACCCTGCCCGTGGCCAGCGCCGTGAGCTGGGAGGCCTATGAAGGCATGCTGGTCACCGTGCAGTCCGGCACCGCCAACGGCGGCAAGCTGGTGGTCACCGACAACTACAACCTGGGCCAGTACGGCCAGGTCACGCTGACTTCGGATGCCATCCAGCAGCAGTACACCGAGCACAACGCCCCCAGCGTGGCCGGCAACACGGCCTACCTGGCCGACCTCAAGAAGGACCAGATCATCCTGGACGACCTGAGCAGCACGCAGAACCCCACCAGCCACATCGGCCGCGGCGGCCAGCCGCTGTCGGCCACGAACACGCTGCGCGCCGGCGACAGCGTGGCCAGCGTGACCGGGATCGTGGACCAGTTCGTGGACACCGCCGCCGCCACGCACGAGACCAGTTACCGCGTGCAGCCCACGCAGAGCGTGAACTTCACGGGCGATGCGCGCCCCACCACGGCCAGCATCCCGACCGAGATCCGCAATGCGGAGATCAAGGTCGCTTCGGCCAACGTGCTCAACTACTTCACGACCCTGGGCACGGGCAGCTTCACCACGCCCGACGGCTCCACCCAGTCGGGCCGCGGCGCGACCGACGCTGCGGAGCTGGCACGCCAGCAGGCCAAGGTGGTCGAGAACCTGGTGGGCCTGGATGCCGACGTGCTGGGCCTGATGGAGGTGCAGAACAACGGCTTCGGCGACGGCACCAGCGCGCTCGACTCGCTGGTGGACGCCCTCAACGCCAAGGCCGGTGCCGGCACCTATGCCTACATCAAGGCACCCTACAACAACGGTGCCGCCCCCGGGGACGCTGCGACGGCGGGCGGCGATGCCATCATGGTCGCCATCGTCTACAAGCCCGCCAAGGTGACCCCGGTGGGCCAGGCGGCCGTGGCCGACCCGACCGTGTACACCGCGTTCTCGGCCACCTACGGCAACCGCGTGCCCGTGGCGCAGACCTTCAAGGCGAATGCCGACGGCGAGCAGTTCACCGTGGTGGTGAACCACTTCAAGTCCAAGGGCAGCGTGCTCGATCCCGACACCGGTGATGGCCAGGGCGCCAACAACCTGGCGCGCGTGAAGGCGGCCGAAGACCTGTCGGCCTGGCTGGCCACGAAGCCCACGGGCTCCACCGACAGCGACGTGCTGCTGGTCGGCGACTTCAATGCCTATGGCAAGGAAGACCCGATCACCAAGCTCGCCGCCAACGGCTACACCAAGGTGTCCACGGGCAACTCGTATTCGTTCGACGGCCTGTGGGGCTCGCTCGACCATGCACTGGCCAGCAGCAGCCTGGGCAGCCAGGTCGTGGGCACCACCAAATGGGGCATCAATGCCGAGGAGCCGGCCATCCTCGACTACAACCTCGAGAACAAGAACGACGCGCAGGACGCCAGCTACTTCAACGCCGATCCCTACCGTTCGAGCGACCACAACCCGATCCTGATCGGGCTCAACCTGGGCAGCACGCCCGCCTCCGGCGGCGGCGGTGGCGGTGGCACACCCACCACGCCGACCATCCCCGTCACCCCGCCCACGGCGCCGGGCCAGCCAGCCACGCTGCAGGGCTCCAGCGGCAGCGACACCATCGTCGTGCCCAACCTGCCCCTGACCCGCGTGGTCACCGGCGGCGGTGCCGACACGGTGACCGGTGGCAGTGGTGTCGACACGGTCGTGCTCTCGGCCACGCTGGCCGATGTGCTGCGCCTGGGCATCAGCCAGGACAGCAGCGGCAAGGTGGTGATCAACACCCCCACGGGCCCGGTCACGATGAGCGTCGTGGAGCGCGTGGAGCTGCAGGGCAGCCTGTTCGCCTTTGACGTGGCCTTGCCCACGGCCACCAGCGAAGGCGGCAAGACCGGCCAGATGCTGGCCCTGGCCTACACCCTCTTCGGCCAGAAGCCGGACACCCTGGCGCTGAGCCAGTGGGTGCACAAGGCCGACAGCATCAACGGTCTGGATGCCCTGGCGCAAACCCTCATCAACACGCTGGCGCCCGGCATCGGCAACGATGGCCTGGTGAGCTACCTGTTCCAGAGCGTCACGGGCGTGGCCCCCACGGCCCAGCAGGTGCAGGAGTTCGCGTCGCTGATCGGCCCGGGCAAGGCCTATGCCACGCAGGGGGCCTTCCTCGCGGCCGTGGCCAAGCTGCCGATTGCCACGGAAGGCCTGGCCGAGCTGGTGGGCGTGGTGCAGCCGCTGGACGCCGCTGCGTTCCTGTGACCGGAACGTGCCCTGGCCGGTTCAGGCCGGGGCGCTGCCGCTGGCGAACCACTGCGCCCAGTGGTCGATGCAGGCCTTGATCTTGGGCAGGCGGTGGCGGCGCGTGAGCGTGATCGCGTGGATGGGCGAGGGCTGCTCGTCCACCCACTCGCGCAGCACGGGCGCCAGCACACCTTGCTGCACCAGCGGCTCGGCCACCAGCGTGGCCAGCCGTGCAATGCCCAGGCCCTGCAGGGCCAGGCGCGCCGTGATGCCGGTGCTGCCCGAGCGCCAATGCCCGTCGGCCACCACCACGCGCGGCTCCCCATCGACGGTGAAGGGCCAGCGGTTGAGCTGCGCCACCGCGCTGTTGGTGATGAGCCGGTGGCGGTGCAGTTCATCGGGGTGCTGCGGCGTGCCGTGGGCCTGCAGGTAGGCCGGTGTGGCGTAGAGCCGGCGCACCAGGGTGCCGAGCGGTCGGGCCACCACGGTATCGCTGGTGGGCGGGCCCGTTCGGATGGCGATGTCGATGCCGTCGCGCGCCATGTCGGCCATGCGGTCGTCCACCACGAGTTCCACGCGCAGCTGCGGGTGCGCCTGCTGCAGGCTGTCGAAGCTGGGGATCAGCAGGTGCTCGGCCACCACCGAGCTTGCGGCCACGCGCACCGAGCCGCTGGCCTGGCCGCCCTGGTGGCTGGCGAACTCGCCCTCCAGCTCGTCCAGGGTGCTGGTCAGGCGCCGGCAGTATTCGAGAAAGGTCAGCCCCTCGGCGGTCGGCGTGAGGCCATGGGTCGAGCGGTGGATCAGCCGCGCATTGCAGGCGGTCTCGATGCGCGCCAGCGTGCGCGACACCTGGCTCACGGGCACATCGCGCTCGCGCGCCACGGCCGAGAGCGAACCGAGGTCCGCCACGCGGACGAAGAGGTGCATGTCTTCAAAGCGGATATCGCGCATCGTGCCAATGGTAGCGGGCGCAGCCCCGGCATGCTGCCGGCTTTGCAGCCCGTGCAAAACGCCCTTGCGCGCCGGGCGGTTTCCCGGGTGCGCGGCCCTTTCTAAAGTCACCGCATCTTGGAAAGGAGGGGCGCCATGTCGCTGCACGAAGAATGGAGTCTGTCCGGTCACCTGCGCCGCAAGAAGGCGGTGGTGCTGCAGGCACACCGGCTGCGCAACGAGGCCTTGTGGAGTGCCCCGGGCGTGCTGTGGTGCGCCGGGGCACGCGCACTGGCTGCCATCCGCCGGTGGTGGGGCCGAGCACCTGCCCGGCGCGCCTGATCGGCCCTGCCGCCTGCTATCCCAGGGCAGCGCCCGCTTGCTGGCTGAACGCCTGGGCCGCGAAATCCACGAAGGCCCGCACCCGCGCCGCCATCTGGTGGCGCTGGGGGTAGATGGCGTAGATGTCCGCATCGGGCGTGAAATACTGGGGCAGCACCTGCACCAGGCGGCCCTTGTGCAGGTAGCGCCCGATGTCCCATTCGGCCCGCATCAGGATGCCATGGCCGTCCAGCGCCCAGTTCACGGCGATCTCGCCATCGTTGGTGGTGAGGTTGCCGCGCGTCTTGACCGCCTCGACGTTCACGCTGCGGCCGCGTCCGTTCGACAGCCGCCACACGCCAAAGGCCTCTTCGCCCTGGCGGATGCCGATGCAGTTGTGTTTGGTGAGGTCGTTGGGCACCTTGGGAATGCCGTGGCGCGACAGGTAGGCGGGCGATGCGCACAGCAGCCGGCGGTTGGGGGCCAGGTGCCGGGCGATCACGCGCGCATCGGGCGGTGCGCCGAAGCGGATGCAGACGTCGAACGAGTCCTCGGTCAGCGCGGGCGGGTTGACCGACAGTTGCAGCTGCACCTCCAGCTCCGGGTACTTGCGCACGAACTTCGAGATCAGCGGCGCCACATGGCTGCGGCCAAAGCCCAGCGTCGCGTTCACGCGCAGCAGGCCCTTGGGCACGGCCTTTGACACGCCGAGCAACTCCTCCATGCCATCGATCTCGGCCAGGATGCGCCGGGCATTCTGCAGATAGAGCTCGCCCTCGGGCGTGAGGCCCATGCGCCGCGTGGTGCGGTTCACCAGCGCCACACCCAGGCGGGCTTCCATCAGCGCCAGGTGCTTGCTCACGGCGGGCGTGGTGATGCCCATCTCGCGCGCGGCGGCGCTCAGGCTGCCGGCACTGGCCAGTGCCGAGAAGAAGCCCAGGTCGGCCGGCTGGATTCCCTTGCCCATGGAAGCTCCACTGTTGAATTCAGGTTAACGGTGGTTTGAATGTAAGGGTGTGCACAAGGGTTGTCGAGTTCCTACAGTCGCTCCATCCATTGAAACCATGCACGGAGACAAGCCATGAAGACATACCAGATCGCTACTATTCCCGGCGACGGCATCGGCAAGGAGGTCGTGCCTGCCGGCCAGCAGGTGCTGCAGGCCCTGGCGGCCACGCAATCGGCCTTCCGCTTCGAGTTCGAGGACTTCGGCTGGGGCGGCGACTACTACCGCGCCCACGGCGTGATGATGCCCGCCGACGGCCTGGACGCCCTGCGCGGCAAGGACGCCATCCTGTTCGGCTCGGCCGGCGACCCGCACATCCCCGACCACATCACGCTCTGGGGCCTGCGCCTGAAGATCTGCCAGGGCTTCGACCAGTACGCCAATGTGCGGCCCACGCGCATCCTGCCGGGCATCGATGGCCCGCTCAAGCGCTGCGGGCCGCGCGACCTCGATTGGGTCATCGTGCGCGAGAACTCCGAGGGCGAGTACGCCGGCGTGGGCGGGCGCGTGCACCAGGGCCACCCCATCGAGGCAGCCACCGACGTGTCGATGATGACGCGCGCCGGGGTCGAGCGCATCATGCGCTATGCCTTCCGCCTGGCCCAGTCGCGGCCGCGCAAGCTGCTCACTGTGGTCACCAAGAGCAACGCCCAGCGCCATGCCATGGTGATGTGGGACGAGATCGCGGTGCAGATCGCCCAGGAGTTCCCCGATGTGAAGTGGGACAAGGAACTGGTCGATGCCGCCACGGCGCGCATGGTCAACCGCCCGGCCACGTTGGACACGATCGTCGCCACCAACCTGCACGCCGACATCCTGAGCGACCTGGCCGCCGCGCTGGCCGGCAGCCTGGGCATCGCGCCCACCGGCAACATCGACCCCGAGCGCCGCTACCCTTCGATGTTCGAGCCCATCCACGGCTCGGCCTTCGACATCATGGGCCAGGGCCTGGCCAACCCGGTGGGTACCTTCTGGTCGGTGGTAATGCTGCTCGACCACCTGGGCGAGCATACCGCCGCACAGCAGGTGATGGCGGCCGTGGAAGCCGTGACGGCCGACCCGGCCCTGCACACCCGCGACCTGGGTGGTTCGGCCACCACGGCCCAGGTGACCGCGGCGGTCTGCGCGCACCTGGCGGCACAGCCCGAGCGCAAGGCTGCGTGACAAGGGCGGCAGCACGCCGCAGCGATGGGAGTACGACGATGGATGGGGACACCCCGCAGGCGCTGCTGCGCCGCATGTTCACGGCCGCCGTGGCGGCTGCCCAGCCCGCCCTGTGCGTGCCGCCGCACCTGCCCGCACCGCCCCGGGGGCGGCTGGTGGTCCTCGGCGCGGGCAAGGCCTCGGCTGCCATGGCGCGCGCGGTGGAAGACCACTGGCCCGGCCCGCTGTCGGGCCTGGTCGTCACGCGCTACGGCCACGCCGTGCCGTGCGAGCGCATCGCCATCGCCGAAGCCGCGCACCCCGTGCCCGACGCGGCGGGCGAGGCCGCCGCGCGCCGCATGCTGGCGCTGATCGCCGGCCTCACGGCCGATGACCTGGTGCTGTGCCTGATCTCAGGCGGCGGCTCTGCGCTGCTGCCGCTGGCCCTGCCCGGCATCACCCTGGCCGACCAGCAGGCCATCGGCCGCAGCCTGCTGGCCAGTGGCGCCAGCATTGTCGAGATGAACTGTGTGCGGCGCCACCTCTCGGCCGTCCAGGGCGGGCGGCTGGCGCGTGCCTGCGCACCGGCGCGTGTGGTGAACCTGCTGCTCTCCGACGTGCCGGGCGACGACCCGGTGGACATTGCTTCCGGTCCCACGGTGCCGGACCCGAGCACCTGTGCCGATGCCTTGGCCATCGTGCGCCGCTACTGCATCGCTATGCCACCGGCCGCACTCGACCTGTTGGCCAGCGGCGCGGGCGAAACGCCCAAGCCCGGCGATGCCGACCTGCCCACCATCGAGACCCACTTTGTCTGCACGCCGCAGATGGCACTGGAGGCCGCAGCCACGGCCGCTCGCGATGCGGGCTGGCATGTCCATATTCTGGGCGATGCCATCGAAGGCGAGTCGCGTGATGTGGGCAAGGTGCATGCAGGCATCGCGCTGCAGGTGGCCCGGCGCGGTCAGCCGTTTGCCAAACCCTGCGTGCTGCTCTCGGGCGGCGAGACCACGGTGACTCTGCGTGGCCGGGGGCGTGGCGGGCGCAATGTGGAATTCCTGCTCGCCCTGGCGCTGGCCCTCGATGGCGAACCAGGCATCCACGCCCTGGCCGGCGACACCGATGGGGTGGATGGCCAGGAAGAGATCGCCGGTGCCATGCTCTCGCCCGATACGCTTGCGCGCGCCCGCGCCTTGGGCATGAACGCCCGTGACAGGCTGGACGACAACGATGGCCATGGCTTCTTCGGGGCCCTGGGCGACGCCCTCGTGACGGGCCCCACGCTCACCAACGTCAACGACTTCCGCGCCATCCTCATCGAGTGAAACAGGGGCAGGCTCTGCGAGAGCCTGCCCCTGTGCGGTGGATCCTGCAGGAGCGCGGCGCCCGGTTGCCCGGACGCCGCAGAACTCAGTCGATCGCGACCTTCGCCTCTTTCACCAGCCGGGCGTACTTGGCCGTGTCGTTGCGGATCTGCGCTTCCATCTCGGCGGGCGTGTTGCCGATGGGCTCGGCGCCGATCTCCTCCATGCGCTTCCTGAAGTCGGGCGACTGGATGATCTTCACCAGCTCGGTGTTCAGCCGCGTGACCACCTCCTTGGGCGTGCCGGCCGGCGCCAGGATGCCGAACCAGGTGCCCTGGTCGAAGTCCTTCATGCCCGATTCCGCCAGGGTGGGCACCTCGGGCAGGGTGGTGGAGCGCTTGCCCGTGGTCACCGCCAGGGCGCGCAGCTTGCCCGCCTTGATGTGCTGCAACACCGGGGTCAGGGTGTCGAACGACACGTCGATCTGGCCACCCAGCAGGTCGGTGGTCAGTGGCGCACTGCCCTTGTAGGGCACGTGCAGCAGGTCCACATTGGCCAGGCTCGCGAACTGCGTGCCGATCAGGTGCTGCACCGTGCCGTTGCCGTTGGATCCGTACGAGAACTTGCCCGGCGCGGCCTTGGCCAGGGCGATGACGCCCTTCACGTCGGTGGCGGTGGATTTGGCATTCACCACCAGCACATTGGGCACCAGCGCCACCGTGGTGACGGGCGCGAAGCTCTTCTCGAAATCGTAGGGCAGCTTGCGGTACACGCTGGTGGCGATGGTGTGGTGCACCGCGCCCATGAGCAGGGTGTGGCCATCCGCCTTGGCCTTGGAGACATAGTCCGCACCCAGCGTGGCGCCGGCGCCCGGCCGGCTCTCCACGATCACGGGCTGGCCCAGGGCCTGGCCGAGCCGGTCCGTCAGCGCTCGGGCCAGCACGTCGGAACTGCCGCCGGGCGGGAAGGGAACGACCAGGCTGATGGGCTTGCCGGGCCAGGCCTGGGCGTATGCGGCGGGGGCGGCAAGGCCCAGGGCAAGCGTGGCAGCGGCGAGTGCCGTCAGCGCCCCGCGCGGGCGAAGAGGGGTGGTCATGGTCCTGTCTCCTGGTGGTGTTTCCCGGGTGGGAAAGCCCGCAGTCGGTTGCTGCGGTGCATGGCACCATCATGAAGTCACAGGTTCCTGGCGCGCGGGCGGGAAGTTAACCCGCTCTTAACTGCAGGTAAAAGATCAGGCCGGTGCGCCGCGAAAGCGCTGCGCCGCCTGGCGGCTGACCTCGGCCAGCAGTTGCTCCTCGCGCTGGCGCTCGCGCAGCCAGCGCGCGTCGTTCTGGCCGGCCTCGGTCTCGGTGCGCAGCATGTGCATGGCATTGGCCGCGCCCTGCATGGCGGCGTGGCTGGCGATCTTGTCCATGGTCATCATGATGTGCTCGCGCAGCGGCATGTGGTCGCCCGTGGCCGGGTCCACGTAGACCGCATCCATGCCGAAGCGGCAGGCCTGGAAGCGGTTGTAGGTGTAGACCAGGTAGTCGTCCTCTTCGGGCATGAAGGGCTGGTCCGCCAGGAACCAGGCGCCCAGCGACTGCACATAGCCTGCCAGCGCGGCGGCACGCTCGATGGTCAGCGGCGTGTCGAACACGCGGATCTCGATGGTGCCGAACTCGGGCTTGGGGCGGATGTCCCAGTAGAAGTCCTTCATGCTCTTGACCACGCCGGTGCGCGTCATCTTGTCGAAGTAGGCCGTGAAGTCCTCCCAGGTCAACGCAAACGGCGCGCGGCCCGACAGCGGGAAGGCGAACACCGAGTTGAGCCGCGCCGAGTCGAAGGCCGTGTCCTGCCCCTGCACATAGGGGCTCGACGCCGACAGTGCGATGAAGTGCGGGATGTAGCGCGACATGCGGTGCAGCATGAGCAGCGCGGCATTCGCATCGGGGCAGCCGATGTGCACGTGCTGGCCGAAGATGGTGAACTGCTTGGACAGATAGCCGTACAGCTCCGACAGCTCGCGAAAGCGCGGCTTGTCGTAGATGCGCCGCTCGTGCCACTGCTGGAAGGGGTGCGTGCCGCCGCCCACCACGGCGATGTTGAGCTTGTCGGCGCTTTTCACCAGCGCATCGCGGATCGGCGTGAGCTGGCCCAGCACCTCGCTGGCCGAGTGGCAGATGCCGGTGGAGATTTCGATCATGCTGTTCGTCATCTCGGGCACCACGCTGCCGGGCAGCGGGGTCTTGTGCATCAGGCGCAGCATGTCCTCGGCGTAGGGCGCGAGGTCGTAGTCGTTGGTGTTGACGAGCTGCAGCTCCAGCTCGACGCCCAGCGTCAGCGGTTCGGAATGGTTGAAGGCTTCGAGGCTCACGCGGCGTCTCCGTTGCTGCTGGCGGCGGCACCCGACAGCGGTGCCCAGGGTTTCGAGCTTTCGCCCGCACGGTAGATGGCCACGGTGGCGATCACGGCGCCCAGCACCTCCATGAGCAGGATGGCGGGCAGCGCCACGCGGGCGATCAGGTGGCCGGTGGACGGCGATGCCACCACGAACTGCGAGGCGATCAGCAGCGCGATGGAGGACATGGGCGTCATCGCGCCGCCCACCCACAGGGCCTGGCGCCAGCTGGCGCCGCTGCCCACATTGCCCAGGGCCACGCCCAGCACCTTGGCCACCAGGCGCACGGCGATCAGGGCCAGCACCACGCCGGCCACAGGCCCGCTCCAGTCGGCCTGTGCGGCCACGGTGGAGACCAGCACGAACATCAGCATGGTGAGCAGCGAGGACGCATTGCCCAGTTGCCGGGGCCAAGCCCAGGGACGCGGGTTGAGCTGCTTGAGCAGGATGCCGCCCAGCAGCGCGGCCAGCGGGGCCGATCCGCCCATGTGCGCGGCCACGGCCGTGCCGGCCGCGATCAGCGCCAGCAGCAGCATGGAGGTGTTCTCGCTCGTGGGGCTCATGAAGCGCAGCGCCATGCGCATCACCAGCGCCAGCGCGGCCGCCACCACCACCGAGACGCCGAGCACCACGATCACCGGGTACATGGTGTCGATCAAGGTCAGGCTCTGGCGGTTGATCTGCTCGGCCCGGGCGCTGCCCAGGGTCAGTGCGTACAGGGTGGACAGGGTGGCGAGCACGATGGCGCGCTCCGTCACCGGGCCGGCAGCACGCGTGTCGGCCACCACGCGGGTGAGCACCGCGGGCGAGGCTGCCAGCGCCACCAGGGCCAGGGGGCCTGCGACCTGCGTGGGCTGGTTGAGCCAGACCAGCACCCAGTACACGGCGAAATAGGTCAGCACCGACTCGGCGATGCTCTGCACCAGCACCATGGGGTTGTGGCGGAACCAGCGCAGCGGAATGCGCCCGCCGCATTCGAACAGCACCAGCGCGATCCCCAGCTCCAGCAGGAACAGGCCGATGCCCTGCAGCGGCCAGAGCGCGCCGCTGAAGCCGGCCAGGCCCGCGGCCGTGCCCACCAGCGAGTAGCCCACCACCTTGGGCAGGCCCGTGTGGCGCTGGCACAGGTAGCCCGCCACTGCGGCCACGGCCAGCAGCAGGGACCACTGCACCGTGGGGAGCCCGGCCGAGGGGCGCAGCCATTGCGCCCAGAAGCTCAGGATTTCATTCATGTCATGGGACCCCTGCATGGCGCGGGCACCGGAGGCGCCCGCGGGTTGATTCTTGTGCGGCATGGCGCCACGGCGAAGGTGGTGGCATGCCGTGCGCTGCCGGCCGGATCACATCCGTGCGGCGCGGCGTGGTGCACAGCCATGGCCCAGCGGAGTGCCGCTGGTGCGCCGTTACCTTAACGTACCCGGCAAAGGCCACAGGATCCGCTTCGGTTTTGCCGAAGCACCGTGGTCTGCCAGGGTGCGCCTAATTTAACTGCCGCTGCCGCGGCTTCTTGTAGGACAGTTTCGAGCTTTGTAAGAAGCTGTGGGCGCCCTGTGTCCGTGTGTTTCAGCCGGTTGCCGAACGTCCCCGCCCCGGCATGAAGAAGCTCAAGGGGGCTGAGCGCAGCCGCTGGCGGATGGCGGAGTAGATGCGCGAGCGGTCCACGCCGCTCACGTTCTGCGCACGCAGTGCCACGCTGAACGCGAGGTAGAAGCTCACCGTGACGTTGAGTGCGCCAATCAACGGAATGGCCGCCACGGCCCACCAGAAGGCCGGCATGTGCAGCGTGGGCAGTCCCAGCGAGGCCAGGGCTGCGCCGATCTGCCCGGTGGACAGGGTCACATGGCGCACATCCAGCCCCAGGCCGAAGAAGCCCGCGATCGCAGGCACCAGGCCGAGCATGAAGCCGAGCGAGATGTTGGCCGCAAAGCCCGAGATGTTTTCGCGCAGGAACTGGGCCCAGCGCGCCGCACGGGCCTGCCCCAGCAGGCCTGTGATGCGCGGGTTGTAGCGCATGGCCGAGTCGAGCCGGTGCAGCACGAACCAGTTCTCGGTCCAGCCCGCGATGATGCTGGCCACGAACAGCAGCACCCCGGTGAAGGCGGCGAAGAACAACGAGGGCCCGAGCAGGTGCAGCGACTCGAACACATGCTCGGCCTGCCGGTGCGTGATGGCCGGTGCGCCGGTGGCCTGGGCAATCAGCCAGGCCAGCCCGAGCACGGCCGGAAACACCACCAGCACATTGCCCAGCACGGCCGCCACCTGCGAGCGCACCAGGTGCGTGATCTCGTCGACGAAGGACTCGATGGCATCGCTGGCCCCGAGCTCCTTGAGCTTGGCCGCCATGGCCGGTGCCGTCATCGCGGGCTGCTTGGTGGCCACCGTGAGGTGCAGCAGCTGGATCAGCACAAAGGTGACGGCGTAGTTCACGCCGGCCCAGAAGCCACCCCAGAAGGCCGACAGCGCCAGCGCATACAGGCCGAACTTGGCCAGCGTGGTGAAGGCCATCAGGGCGCCGCCGCCGGCGGCCTTCTTCACCATGGAGCGGTACTCGGCGCCCGTGCGGGTGATGTAGTGTTCGCCCGTCTCGGCGCTGCGCTCGGCCACCTTGGCCGCGAGCAGCGAAGAGTTGGAGGCGAACAGCGCGCGCAGGCTGCGCCGCTCCTGCCCCACCAGCACCAGGCTGGCCATGAGCCTGGCGGCCGTCAGCGCGGGCTGGGGCGACAGCAGGCAGTCGAGCAGCAGGCGCACGCGCAGGATGCGCTCGCGCAGCTGGCGCAGGCGGAACACCAGGCCCACCGAGATGCCGTTGTCCTCGAAATGCGTGTACACCGTGGCGGCCGCCGCGCGGCAGGCCTCCAGCCGCTCACGCAGGCGCTGCACCGCGGCGTCGAGCCGATCGGGTGTGCGCAGGCCATGCAGCACCTCCACACGCAGGCTTTCCACGTCGTGGATCAGCGCATGGAAGGGCTGGGACTCGCGCGCCGCCTCGCTCATGCGCAGGCGCAGCTCGGGGGCGAAGCCGGTCGAGAGGATCTGCCCCGCGCAGTAGGTGATGGCATTGAGCAGCGCCTTGTGCCAGCGCGAGGCGCCGCCCGTGTCCGTGGGGGCCAGCAGGCGCACCAGGCGCGCGAGCTGGGCTTCCTCCAGTGCGGCCACCCACTGCGCATCGAACTCCCCGGGCAGGGCCAGCATGAACAGCTCCGACGCATCGATGGTCTCGGGGCTGGCCGGCAGCAGCTTGGTGCGCAGGCGCTCGGCCACCTCGCTGGCCAGCGCCGTGCGGGGCGCAAAGCCGAAGTCGGCCAGCAAGGTGGTGATGTCCACCGTGTCCACCAGCGCCGCCCACCAGGCCTGGAGCCTGGCCTGCACCTCGGGGCGGGCTTCGGCCGCGTCCAGAAAGAGCTGCAGCCGGGCGATGGCGCCCGGCACGGAGTCGCGCTTGCCGCGCACCCAGCCGAGCAGGCCGATCAGCCACAGGTGGCGTTGGGCGGTGTCGGCGGCCGGGTCCAGTTGCGCCAGGATGCTGGCCACGTCGGGCGTGCGGCTCAATGCAGCACCCGGCCCGACAGCGGCTGGCCCGAGGGGCCCTGCTGGATGGCTTCCAGCATGAACAGGTCGATCGGGGTGTCGAAGGGCTCACCCTCCTCACCCACGCAGTGGAAGGTGCCATGCATGGTGCCGCTGGCCGTGCGCAGCCGGCAGCCGCTGGTGTACTGGAACGATTCACCCGGCTTGAGCAGGGGCTGGTGCCCCACCACGCCCAGGCCCTTGACCTCCTCGGTGTGGCCGCGCGAGTCGCTGATGATCCAGTGGCGCGAGATCAGCTGCGCGGGGGCCTCCCCGGCGTTGGTGATGGTGATGGTGTAGGCGAAGCTGAACACCCCCGTCTCCGGCGCGGATTGCTCCGGCAGGTACTCGGGCTGGACCTGTACGTCAAACTGGTACTTTGGCATGGGCGAATGGTAACTGCGACAATCGGTGCATGAGCCGACCTTTCCGCATAGCCCCCTCGATCCTCTCCGCCGATTTCGCCCGCCTGGGCGAAGAAGTGCGCAATGTCATTGCCGCCGGAGCGGACTGGATCCACTTCGACGTGATGGACAACCACTACGTGCCCAACCTCACTTTCGGCCCCATGGTGTGCCAGGCGCTCAAGCCGCATGCCAAGACCGCCGATGGAGCCGCCGTTCCGGTGGATGTGCACCTGATGATCGAGCCCGTGGACGCCCTGGCGGCTGCATTTGCCGATGCCGGCGCCGACTACATCAGCTTCCACCCCGATGCCTCGGCCCATGTGCACCGCAGCATCCAGGCCATCCGCAGCAAGGGCGTCAAGCCCGGGCTGGTGTTCAACCCGGCTCAGCCGCTGGACGTGCTGGACTGGGTGATCGACGACATCGACCTGATCCTCATCATGAGCGTGAACCCCGGCTTCGGCGGCCAGAGCTTCATCGATTCGGCCCTGCGCAAGATCGAGGACGTGCGCCGCCGCATCGACGCCTCGGGCAAGGACATCCGCCTGGAAGTCGACGGCGGCATCAAGACGGACAACATCCGCCGGGTGGCGGATGCGGGTGCGGATACCTTCGTGGCAGGCAGCGCCATCTTCGGCAAGCCCGACTACAAGGGCGTCATCGACGCCATGCGCGTAGAACTTAAGTAAGCCCCTGAGTCGCTTCGCGCCTTCCCCCTACAGGGGGACGCTTCCAGCGCGGCGGGGCGGCCCTTGCGCGGGAGCACTGGCCTCGCGTGTGCCAGTTTCAACCGTCGCGCTCACTGCGCCGGGACGATGATGGTGGTGGTCGTGGATTCGCGCAGCACACCGCCGCCCGACACCGACCCACTAACGGCGCTGCTTTCGACGCGGCGCACGCATTCCGAACGCTCCTGCGCGCTCTGGAAGGCATTGCAGCGGTCGGTGCCGTTGGCCGCGGCGATCGGGCCGGGGTCGCTCAACTGGCCCTTGCGCGATGCATCCAGCGCGTTGGTGGCCTCGCGCAGGCAGGTGGCCAGACTGTCCTGGGTGTTGTTGGTGTGGCACTTCTGGCGTTCCTGCTCGTAGCGGGCCCGCGCATCGCTGGCCGGCACCTGGGCCATGGCAGCGGTGGAGAGGGCCAGCAGGGTGGCGGTAAGGACAGGTGCGGCAAAGGCAAAGCGTTTCATGGAAAAGGCTCCTTGCGACGAGCGCGACAGGTGGGGGAGGCACCCATGCCAGGGTGCGAACGGTATGGGTGCAGCGTAGCCCCCGGTCCCCCCGCGCACTGTCGGACAGCGCCGCCCGGCACCGTCCGCCCGACGCCTAAGCCTTGTCGCTGGACTTCAGCCCAGCCGCTGGAACGTCAGGATGAATGCCACCCCGTCGGCCGTGTTGCGCGCATTGATGGTGCCGCCCATCTTGGCCATGTAGGTCTTGGCCACGAACAGGCCTTGGCCCCGGTGCTCGCCTTCGCCCACGGGCGTGGGCAGGTCGGGGTCGGACACCCCGAGCTCGAAGATGCGTTCCAGCAGGTCTTCCGCAATCGTCGCCCCCACGTTGTGCAGCGTGGCGCTGGCCGTGGACTCCGACGCCGTGAGCGTGAGCGTGATGGCCGTGCCCGCGGGGCGGTAGCGGTCGGCATTGCGCAGGATGTGGGTCACCACGTCCTCCAGCGCAAACTCGTCGGCACGCACCACCACGGGGGCGCTGCCGCCCTCGTACACCACCTGGGCGATGCCTGCGAAATGGGCGTTGTCCGCCACGTGGCGCAAAAAGGCATCCAGGTCCAGCCGGCCCTGGGGCACATCGGCGGCCTGCAGCGCCTCGGCAGGCGAGGCCGTGCCGTAGAGCACATGCACGGCCTGCTGCATGCGCTGCACATAGCGGCGCCCGGGGTCGCCGGGCCTGCCGTGCAGCACCATCAGCGATTGCAGGGGGGACATGATCTCGTGGCCCACGGCGTGCCACATGTCGCGCTCCTGCTGGGCGCGCAGCTGCTCGCGCTGGATGTCGTCCTTCACGCGCTGCAGCAGGTCGGCCAGGCCGCCCGCGAGAATGCCCAGCTCGTCCGAGCCGCGCAGGTCCGAGACATCGAGGTCACCGAGGCGCGGGCCGATGTGCCCGTCCTGCACGTTGTAGGACACGGCGGCCGCGCGGCGGGTGAGGGCGGTCACGCGCCGCAGCAGCCCGACCTCGACGATCAGCCAGGCCAGAGCGATCGCCGTCAGCATGGCGCCCAGGTACCAGGACATGCGCGTGGCCACGGCGGCCAGGCCCTGCTCCAGCCCGCGCAGGTTGCCCGTGAAGGTGACCACGTAATTGCCCGTGGGCGTGTCGAGGATGTCGAGGCCCGCCGGCGTGGCGCGCGCATCGGGCGCGTCCAGTGGCAGCCAGCTCACCAGGCGGATCAGCCAGGGCGACGAGGGCTCGGCCTGCACCTCCGTGCCCTTGAAGGTGAGCGCACGCTCTTCGCCCTCGCCCATCTTGCGCACCTGCACCTTTTCGCCGGGCAGCAGGCTGCGCGTCACGTCCGTGAGCGATGCGCTGGGCTGCGCGCCCGGTGCGTTGCTGTCGAACAGGGGCGGGCCTTCGCCAGGCGCCAGCATCTCCACGCGCACGCGCATGCTGCCCAGGTCCTCGGGCGGCCAGACCAGGCGCTGGTCCTTGCGGAACAGGGCCTCGCGGAACAGCTCCACCGGCAGGCGTATGGAATAGAAGGTCCGGCGTTGGCAGTCGGGCACCGCGCCTGCCAGGTCGCGGCATTGGCCGTTCTGCCAGAGCCAGCCACGGAAATCGCGCACCGGGCGCGCACGGGCGTCGAGCAGGTCGCCGCCCGCGTCCACAAAACCGGTCAGCCGCCCGCGAGCGCCGGGCAGGGTGCCGGCGGCCGTGCCCGATGCCGGCGCCATGGCCTCGAAGGGTGCCACCCAGCGGCTGGTGGTGCCACGCATGTCCAGCGTCACGCGCGCGCGGTGCACGGCCGCCAGGTCCAGCGCACCGCGCTCGCGGCCTGCCAGTTCACCCGCATAGAAGCTGCCCACGAGGTAGATGAAACCGCCCGCATACGGGTTGTTGCCGATGGCCGCGCAGACCGAGGCGCCGTCGGGGTACTGCACCGAGCAACCCGCCATCTCCACCGCCTGCTGGGCCTTGTTCTGGTCGTCGAAGTCGATGGCCGAGTAGGGCAGCAACAGGGGCGCCAGCGGCGTGGCGCCCTGGCCCAGGCTGGCCGAATTGAGCAGCGCCAACTGCCCCGAGGGGTGGCGCAGCCGCGCCATCACCTCGGCCTGGCTGCGCTGAAAGCCGTGCTGGTAGCTCTGCCAGGCACGCTCCTTCTCCTCGCGCAGCAGCACCACGCTGAGCGCCACGGTGGCCACGGCCAGCAGGATGAACACGCTGCGCACGAGGATGCGCAGGCGAAACGCCGGCAGCCCCAGGCGCGGCATTTCGAGCCGGGGCATCTCCAAGCCGGGGCGCAGCAGGCGCTTGATCATGTCTTGAGGCGGCCCTGCGCCAGCGGCGAGCCTACCCAGCGGAAACCGCGCATGGGCACGTTCTCGATGCCCTCGAAGCCCGGATCCACCTCGCGCAGCGCCTCGCGGATGGTGCTCACGTGCTTGCGCACGTTGTCGCGGTTGCGCCCGCTCTTGACCACCTCGAACAGCTCGTCGTAGGAGACCACCTCGCCGCTGCGCTGGTGCAGCGTGGCCAGGATGCGCTGCGCCGTGAGCGGCAGGTTGATGCGCTCGCCGCGCCAGGTGGGGCTGCGCTGCCACAGCGGGTCCAGCACCAGCGCATCACCAGGGGCCGCGGTGGCAGCGGCCGGTGTGGCCGACTGCGTGGTGCGCAGGATGTCGAGGAAGGTCTCGATGAAGTCGGCTTCCTCGAAGGTCGTCTTCTGCAGGTAGTCCCAGGCGTCCAGCGCCTTCATGATGCTGCGGTAGATGGCCGCCGGCATGGCCGAGACCACCAGCACCGGCGTGCCCTGGCGCAGCTTGTTGATGGCGTTGATGAGGGCCACGCCGGCATGGCGCTCGCGGCCGAGCTCGATGTCCAGCACCACCGCGTCGTAGTGCTCGCGCGCCAGCGCGGCCTCGGCCTCGTCGCGGGTGAACCACTGGTCGATCACGATGCCGCTGCGCGCACTGCGAATCCAGCCGGCCAGCTGGTTGCTGGTGGGCAGGTCGTCTTCGATCACGGCGATGCGGGTCATGGCAGGGGGCAAGAGTGGTCCTGCGCCCGATTATCCGGGGGCCCTGCGGCGGGCGGTGTGAGTTTTTCTTCCGGGGGCGGAACGTTTGCACGGTGGCCGTGAGCGCTTTGGCGCGGCCGCCGCATTGTTGCTTCCGGGGGGAATGCGAAGAATTGGTCACCAATGCAGCACGGAAATCCGGCGCCGCAGAGCAGACACCAACCGCACCGAACTGACTGACGAGGGAAACACCATGAAAGCCACCTGGAACCGCATCATCCGCGCCCTGCGCCGCAACGCCGCTCCGGTCGAGCCCATCGACCCTACCCTGGAGGCCGCCGCGCAGGACACCATCGACACCGCGCCTGCCGTTGCCACCCCACGCCGCCTGCCCAGCGTTTCGGGCCGCACCCTGGCTTGCCTGGCCGCAGGCACGGCCGTGGTGGTGGCGGGTGCCATGGTCTACCGGAACCCGCCCGTGCAGCACCTGGACCAGGGCGAGCTCGGCGTGCGCGTGAACCAGTTCACCGGCTCCGTCACCCAGTGGCGCGACGGCAGTGTCTGGGTGCTGCCCGGCCTGCACAGTGCACGCGTGTTCTCGCTGCGCGACCAGACCTACCGCCCCGAGCAGATGCGCCAGGCCAACGGCGGCGCGCCGCTGCAGTCGGTCGAGGGCCTGTCCTTCGGCCTGGACCTGGGCGTGCGCTATGCGCTCGACCCCGCCACGGTGGCCGCGCGTTCGGGCAGCCTGCCCGACAACGTGGGCGCCGAGATCGTCGAGCCCGCCGTGCAGGGCCTGATCTACAAGGTGTTCGCCCGCTACACGGTGCGCGAGATCTTCTCCACCAAGCGCGCCGAGATCCAGCAGATCATCGAAACCGAGCTGCGCGCCCGCCTGGCCGCCGATGGCGTGCTGCTGCGCCATGTGCAGATCGGCAAGGTCGACCTGCCCGCCGAATACCGCCGCGGCATGGACAGCCTGCTGGCCGAGGAACTGGCCTCCGAGAAGATGCGCTACACGCTGGAGCTCAAGGACAAGCGCGTCAAGGAAACCGAGCTCGACGCCAGCGCCGACAAGGTGCGCCGCGAGGTGGCCGCCGAGGCCGCCGCGCGCGAGCAGGTCATTGCCGCCCGCGCCCAGGAAGAAGCCATGAAGCATGTGCTGCCCTTCAAGCAGCGCCAGATCGAACAGCGCCAGCTCGAAGCCGAGGCCGAGCGCGTGGCCCGCGTCAAGGCCGCCGAGGGTGCAGCCCAGGCCCGCCGCATCGAAGCCAACGGTGAGGCCGATGCGCGCCAGAAGCTGGCCGAGGCCGAAGCCTTCCGCATGGACCGCATCGGCAAGGTCAACGCCGAGCAGATGGCGCGCGAAGGCGCGCTGGTCACGCGCCACCCGCTGCTGATCCAGAAGACGCTGGCCGACAAGCTCTCGGACAAGATCCAGGTCATCATCGCGCCCCCGCCGACCAATGGCGACTTCATCGGTGCCGCGCTGCTGGGCGGCAACCGCAATGCCCAGGCCGTCGCTGCCCAGGCCAACACCGGCGCCGACGACGCAGCCGCCGCCCAAGCCACGGAGCAATGAGCATGAACCGCACCACCCTCACCCTTGTGGCGGCCATCGCCTCGGCCGCCACCATGGTCGCCACGGCCGCCGTGCAGCCAGCACCGGCCAGCACCCCCTCCAATGGCCTGGGCAATGCCATCGTCGTGCAGGACCAGGCCGTGCTGCGCGCGGCACCGCGCGAATCGGCCCAACAACAGTCCGCCCTGTGGCAGGGCGAGGTGCTCGAAGTGCGCGGCGAGCGCCTCGACTACCTGCAGGTCTGGGACCACAAGCGCGAGCGTGGCGGCTTCATCCGCACCAGCGAAGTGCGCCGTGTGGCCGACGGCGAGGCCGAAGCGCCGGCCCTGCTCTCCGTGCTGCGCTTTGTGCGCGACACCCCCGGTGCAGAGGCCCTGGGCATCGGCATCACCGCCGCCTACCTGCAGGCCGCCCCAGCCAAAGCGCTGGCGGGCGAGCAGAGCGCCCAGGCCTTCGATGCACTGGGCACCCTGGCCGACCGCCTGGCACGCCGCGCCTCGGCCGCCACACCGGGCAAGGCCTCGGGGGCCACGCTGTCGGCCCACCTCGATGTGGCCAACGGCTACGGCGTGCGCTTCACCACCTACGAGGTCGAAGGCCGCATGCAGGTCTGCTACGACGGCGAAGCCTTCCGCCGGGTGCTGGCCATGCCCGTGGCCGATGCCGAGCAGCGCGCCCGCGCCGCCCTGGCCCTCACGCGGCCCGAGTGCGTGAACCCCGACCTGCCGGCGCACGAGCGCGCCCGGGTGCAGGAATGGCAGTCCGAGGTGCTCGAACGCGTGGATGTGGCCGGCCTGCCGTCCTATGTGCGCAACCGCATCCAGATGCGCCGCGCCAGTGTCTGGAGTGCCCTGGCCTTCCAGCAGGCGCGCAAGGACCCCTCCGGCAGCGCAACGGCGGCGGCCGCTTCGCGTGCTCTGGCCGAGTTCGCCGGTGTCGCGAAGAACGACCTGCCCGACGAAGACCAGCCCGCCTACAACGACGCCGCCATGCGGGTCAGTGCCGTGCGCTGGGCCCTGGTGCCCGCCAGCCTGCCCACGGCCCAGGGCAGCCGCCCCGGCATCGTGACCGAAGCCGGTGCCCCCGGTGAAACCTGCGTGCTGCTGGTGGACGCCCAAAAAGGCGCCAAGGCCCCGCTGCTGCGCCGCTGCACCTACGGCGTGGTCTGGGCCGCTTCGGCCAGCGTCAACCGCGAAGGCAATGCCGTGGCCCTGGCCGTGCAGCCCCTGGAAGGCTGGCGCGAGCTGTGGGTGATGCGCAAGACCGCCGAAGGCTGGCTGGTCGACGTGCTGCCCCCGGCCGCCACCTCGCCCGAGACGGGCGTCGCCGAATGGGCCGGCTGGGTGCCTGGCGGCCAGCAGATGCTGGTGGCGCGCGAGGCGCGTGGCCAGGGCCGCTACCGCCGCAGCTTCGAGATTGTGCGCCTGGAAGGCCTGGCCACTGAGCGCGTGACGGGCGATGTGGCCGCGCTGCCCCTGTTCCAGCGCTGGCAGGACCCCTCCTGGAAGCGCCAGACCCTGAGCTTGAGGTAAGCAGGCTCTTAAAATCCAGGCAGGCCGGGCACGATGCCCGGCCTTTTGTCTGTCCTTTGAGGAGCCCTTCGCATGTCTGCACCGTCCCCCCTGCCTGCCCTGCTGTCCCGTGTGGATGCCGCCATCGTGGACCTGGACGGGACCATGGTGGACACGCTTGGGGATTTTGCCGAGGCGCTCAACCGCATGCTGCGCGAGCTGGCATTGCCGGCCATCGGCGCCCAGCACATCGAGCACATGGTGGGCAAGGGCTCGGAACACCTGCTGCGTTCGGTGCTGGCCCATGTGCTGGCATCGCAGGGCCAGGCGGTCGATGCGGCGCAGGTCGAGTCGCTGTACCCCGCGGCCTGGGCCAGCTACCAGAAGCACTACCTCGATATCAATGGCCAGTACGCACAGGTGTACCCGGGCGTGGTGGCGGGCCTGCAGGCGCTGCAGGCTGCGGGCCTGCGCCTGGCCTGCCTGACCAACAAGCCCACGGACTTTGCCGTGCCCCTGCTCCAGGCCAAGGGGCTCGATGGCTACTTTTCGCAGGTCTTCGGTGGCGACAGCTTCGCGCGCAAGAAGCCCGACCCGCTGCCCCTGGTCAAGACCTGCGAGGCCCTGGGTACGGCGCCTGCGCGCACGCTGATGCTGGGCGATTCGAGCAACGATGCGCAGGCCGCGCGCGCCGCCGGCTGTCCCGTGGTGCTGGTGACCTACGGCTACAACCACGGCCAGCCCGTGCGGGCCGTGGATGCGGATGGCTTCGTGGACGCGCTCGCGGAGTTCGCTGCCGCGGGTTGAGCCTGGCTCAGGCCGCGATGCGGCGCTGGCCGTTCGCCGGCAGCATGCGCGCGGCATGGCTGGCTGCACGGGGCGCGGCAATCGGCACGGCCTGGGCAGCACCGGCATGGCCCGCGCCGAGGCGGAACACGGCCACCGCCTCCACCAACTGGCCGGCCTGGGTCTTTAGGCTGTCGGCCGCCGCAGCGCTCTGTTCCACCAGCGCCGCATTCTGCTGCGTGGCCTGGTCCATCTGCGTGATGGCCTCGCCGACCTGGCCCACGCCAGAACTCTGCTCGCTGCTAGCGGCGCTGATCTCGCCCATGATGTCGGTCACGCGGCGGATGGAGGCCACCACCTCGTTCATGGTGGCGCCGGCCTTGTCCACCAGGGCGCTGCCGCGCTCCACGCGCTCCACACTGGTGCCGATCAGGCCCTTGATCTCCTTGGCGGCCTCGGCGCTGCGCTGGGCCAGGCTGCGCACCTCGCCGGCCACCACGGCAAAGCCGCGGCCCTGCTCGCCCGCGCGGGCCGCTTCCACGGCCGCGTTGAGCGCCAGGATGTTGGTCTGGAAGGCGATGCCGTCGATCACGCTGATGATGTCGGCGATCTTCTTGCTGCTGTCGTTGATGCCCTTCATGGTGTCCACCACCTCGGCCACCACCTGGCCGCCCTGCACGGCCACGGTCGATGCGCTCATGGCCAGCTGGTTGGCCTGGCGCGCGTTGTCGGCGTTCTGGCGCACGGTGGAGCCCAGCTCTTCCATCGAGGCGGCCGTCTCTTCCAGCGCACTGGCCTGCTGCTCGGTGCGCGCACTCAGGTCGTTGTTGCCCGATGCAATCTCGGCGCTGGCGGTGGCCACGCCCTCGGCACTGTGGCGCACATTGCCCACGATGGTGGCCAGGCGCGATTGCATGGCGGCCAGGGCCTGCAGCAGTTGACCGGTCTCGTCGTTGTGCGTGGTGGCGATGGGGTGGGTCAGGTCGCCATCGGCGATGCTTTCGGCCGCCTGCCGGCCCAGTTGCACGGGCCGCACGATCGAGCGCGTGACGGTGAAGGCCAGCAGCGCGCCCAGCGCCACCGCGATCAGCGTGCCCACGCCCAGCAGCACCTGGCTGGCCTGGGCCAGCGTGCCGGTGTCGCTCTGGCTGGCCGCCAGTTGCGTGGCCATGGCGGTGCGCAGGTCATCCAGGCTCTTGAGGTACTGGTCCGCCAGGGGGCGCAGGTCCTTGTCCACCAGCGTGGGCACATTGGGCTCGCCGCCGCGGTGCAGCTCGCGGATCTCGGCGAGCTTGTCGCTGTAGGCCTTGCTCGCCGCAGCGATGGTGGCCAACTGCGCGCGGTTCTTCTCGCCCTGCACCAGGCCTTCGATGCGCTTGACCTTGGCCTCGATGCCCTGGGCCGTGGCCTGGGTGTCGGCCGTGAGTTTTTCCATGTAGTCGCGGTCGATGGCCTTGAGAAAGGCCTCGGTGCGCACCCAATTGAGGCGGATGTCGGCGGCCCAGTTCTCCACCAGGGTCTGTTGCTCGATCTCCTGCGTGGCCACGCGCTCGCTGGCGCTGTTCAGGCTGGCGATGCGCCACATGCCGGTGGCCGCGATGAGCGCCGTGATGAGCAGGATGGCGCCAAAGGACAGGCCCAGGCGCAGGCCGACGGAAAGGTTGCTTGGTTTCATGGTGGGTCAGGCGCGCGAGCGAAGGTGCAGGGTCAATGGGCGAGGGGGGGCGGCGGATCGCTCCTGGGCGCGGGTGGCGCGGAGAAGCCCGGCCGCAGCGTGCTGCGGATGGCGCAGGCACACGCGACCGGGGCTTTGAAGGTTACGCCTGCGGTTTGCAGGCGCGGTGTCTGCCGGGTGACACAGGCGGGTAGGTGCTTTCCCGGGAGGGGTCAGGGGCAGCGGCGGGGCGCTGGCTACGCAGGTTGCTTGCCCAGCAGCGCGTCCTTGAGCTTCCAGTCCGCCGGCGCATTGCCCAGCCAGATGCCCAGGAGGGCGTTGAAGAACTCAGGCTCCTTGAACGGCTCGCCCTGGGGCTTGCCCTTGACCGTGATCACCGTGCCCGTGCCCGGGATCCAGTCCACCTGGAACTGGTCGCCCGCCACCAGTTTCTTGTGGTCCGAGAAGATCTGGCTCATGCGCATCACGCCAGGGATCAGCTTGGAGAAGGCCGCGCGGTCCATGTTGTCCTCCATGCCGCGCGAGAACAACTTGCCCAGCTCGGTGGAATCGATCTCGCGCAGCATGGTGATGCTCATGCGCTTGGGACCTTTCTGTGCCGCGACCTCCTGCGGCGTGCCTGCCTTTTTCTCAAGGTAGAGGCCGGCGGTGTAGACCTTGAACACGGCCTTGTAGCGCACACCGGCGCCATTGAGCTGCAGCGTGCTGTCGGCCAGTTGAGCGGTTTCCTCGTACTTGACGTTGGATACGGTGATCGGCTGGGCCACCGCGGCACCCGCCAGCAGGCATGCGGCGGCGAATGCAGCGCATCGCTCCATCAGGTTCATGCTTGTCTCCTCGGTTCTTAAAATAGAACGGTCGTTCGTTTCCAATTGTTGCAAGATCGGCCAGCGGCTGCAACAGGGTTTTCGAGTGGTCCATCATGGTGATTGCATGGGAAAAAACCGAAAGCGCCAAGACCTTTGCTACACTTTGGCCCATGTTCATTCACCACGTGTTCATCACAGGTTGCAGCGACCGGGGAGCCTGGCCCTGGCGTACGCCTGCTCGCCTGAACGCCTGATGGCACCTGGGCAGTTTGCCCCAGCGTGCACCCGTGGCCCTTTCTCAGGGCCGATTGAATGAACCGCAGCGCCCCCCTTTGTGTGCCGATTCGGCCGGGATTTCACGCGCTGTGACAGCTGGGAGCACTCCCCGTGATCACTGAACTCGAATTCAAAAGCCTGGCCGGCGAAGGCTACAACCGCATTCCGCTCATGGCCGAAGCCTTTGCGGACCTGGAAACCCCGCTCTCGCTCTACCTGAAGCTGGCGCGCACCAAGGAGGGCGGCAAGCACAGCTTCCTGCTCGAATCCGTGGTGGGCGGCGAGCGCTTCGGGCGCTACAGCTTCATCGGCCTACCGGCGCGCACCCTGCTGCGCGCCAGCGGCTTCGGCGCTGCAGCGCGCACCGAGGTCGTGACCGACGGCCAGGTGGTCGAAACCGCCGAGGGCAACCCGCTCGACTTCATCGCCGCCTACCAAAAGCGCTTCAAGGTCGCGCTGCGGCCCGGCCTGCCCCGCTTCTGTGGCGGCCTGGCCGGCTACTTCGGCTACGACGCGGTGCGCTACATCGAGAAGAAGCTCGAAAACTCCTGCCCGCCCGACACCCTGGGCTGCCCCGACATCCTGCTGCTGCAGTGCGAAGAGCTCGCGGTCATCGACAACCTCTCGGGCAAGCTCTACCTCATCGTCTATGCCGACCCGGCCACGCCCGAGGCGTATGCCAAGGCCAAGAAGCGCCTGCGCGAGCTCAAGGAGCAGCTCAAGTACTCGGTGAGCGCCCCGGTGGTCAAGCCCACCGAGAGCCACCCCGCCCAGCGCGACTTTGCCAAGGCCGACTACCTGGCCGCCGTGGACCGCGCCAAGGAGCTGATCGCCGCCGGTGATTTCATGCAGGTGCAGGTCGGCCAGCGCATCCACAAGCGCTACACCGAGAGCCCGCTCTCGCTGTACCGCGCGCTGCGCTCGCTCAACCCCTCGCCGTACATGTACTTCTACGACTTCGGCGACTTCCACGTGGTGGGCGCCAGCCCCGAGATCCTGGTGCGCCAGGAGGGCACGCCGGACGGGCAGAAGATCACCATCCGCCCGCTGGCCGGAACGCGCCCGCGCGGCGCCACGCCCGAGAAGGACAAGGCGGCCGAGGTCGAGCTCATCAACGACCCCAAGGAGCGCGCCGAGCACGTGATGCTGATCGACCTGGCGCGCAACGACATCGGCCGCATCGCCAAGACCGGCACCGTCAAGGTGACCGAGGCCTTCGCGGTGGAACGCTACAGCCACGTGATGCACATCGTGAGCAATGTCGAAGGCATCCTCAACGAGGGCATGACCGCCATCGACGTGCTCCGCGCCACCTTCCCGGCCGGCACGCTCACCGGCGCGCCCAAGGTGCACGCCATGGAACTCATCGACCAGCTCGAACCCACCAAGCGCGGCCTGTACGGCGGCGCCTGCGGCTACCTGAGCTATGCGGGCGACATGGACGTGGCCATCGCCATCCGCACCGGCATCGTCAAGAACGGCACGCTCTACGTGCAGGCCGCGGCCGGCGTGGTGGCCGATTCGGTGCCCGAACTCGAATGGAAGGAAACCGAGCACAAGGCCCGCGCGCTGCTGCGCGCCGCCGAACTCGTCGAGGAGGGGCTGGAATGAGCGGCCGCAGCATCGAGCGGGTGCAGCACTGCACCACCATGGCCGACGTGCGCCGCGAGATCGACGCGCTCGACGACATCCTCGTGCCGCTGCTGGTGCAGCGCACGGGCTACATGACCCAGGCCGCACGCATCAAGGGCAGCGATGCCCAAGTGCGCGACGAGGCGCGCATCCGGGCCATCGTGGACCGCGTGCGCGAGCGCGCCCTGGCCCAGGGCGGCCAGGCCGACGTGATGGAAGCCATCTACCGGGCGATCATGGAAGCCTCCATTGCCTATGAACACCGCGAGTTCGCGCGCCTGCGCGCCGGGCACGCCAGCAACGCGGCCGCACAGACCGCAGGGAGCGCAGCATGAAACTCTTGATGGTCGACAACTACGACAGCTTCACCTACAACATCGTGCAGTACTTCGGCGAGCTCGGTGCCGAGGTCGAGGTGCACCGCAACGACGAGATCACGGTGGACGAGATCGCCGCGCGCCTGGCCGCTGGCCGGCTCGACCGGCTCGTGATCTCGCCCGGCCCCTGCTCGCCGGCCGAGGCCGGCATCTCGGTCGCTGCCATCCAGCACTTCGCGGGCAAGCTGCCCATCCTGGGCGTGTGCCTGGGCCACCAGGCCATCGGCGCGGCCTTCGGCGGCACCATCGTGCGCGCGCAGCAGCTCATGCACGGCAAGACCAGCGTCATCACCACCACGCAGCAGGGCGTGTTCGCGGGCCTGCCCGAGCAGTTCACGGTCAACCGCTACCACTCGCTGTCCATCGAGCGCGCCACCTGCCCCGAGGTGCTGGCCGTGACCGCCTGGACCGATGACGGCGAGATCATGGGCGTGCGCCACAAGACCCTGGACATCGAAGGCGTGCAGTTCCACCCCGAGAGCATCCTCACCGAGCACGGCCACGCCATGCTCAAGAACTTCCTGGAGCCCCGTCCATGATCATCGAGACCCACCAACTGCTCATGTTCATCGCGGCCGGCTGGCTGCTCAACCTGACGCCAGGGCCCGACGTGCTCTACATCGTCTCCAACGCGCTGCGCTCGGGCACGCGCGCGGGCATCGTGGCGGGCCTGGGTATCACGGCCGGTTGCTTTGTGCACATCTTCGCGGCCGCCGTGGGTGTGGGCGCGCTGCTGGCCGCATCGGCCACGGCCTTCACCGTGCTCAAGTGGGTGGGCGCGGCCTACCTGCTGTGGATGGGCGTGCGCATGCTGTTCGCCAAGGCCTCGGGCGATGGTGGCAGCAGCGCCGCCATCGCGGCGGCACAGGCCGCGCCCGCTGCCGCCGTGCCGCTGCGCAGCGTGTTCATGGGCGGCTTCTGGACCAATGTGCTCAACCCCAAGGTGGCCATCTTCTTCCTGGCCTTCGTGCCGCAGTTCATCGCGCCGGGCACGGACAGCAAGGCCCTGGCCTTTGTGCTGCTCGGGGTGCTGTTCAACCTCAACGCGATTCCCGTCAACGTCGGCTGGGCCCTGGCCGCCGGCTGGATGGCGCGCCGCGTGGGCGCCGTGCAGCGCGGCATGCACTGGCTCGACCGCATCGCCGGGGCGATGTTCATCGGCTTCGGCCTCAAGCTGGCCTTCTCGGACCGGCCTTCCGTGTAAGACAAGAACCATTCTGGAGACCGACACCATGTCCATCACCCCCCAGGAAGCGCTGCAGCGCACCATCGAGCACCGCGAGATCTTCCACGACGAGATGCTGCACCTGATGCGCCTGATCATGAGCGGCGAACTCTCGCCCGTGATGACCGCGGCCATCATCACCGGCCTGCGCGTGAAGAAGGAAACCATCGGCGAGATCACGGCCGCCGCGCAGGTCATGCGCGAGTTCTCCACCAAGGTCCACGTGCCCGACAGCACGCACCTGGTGGACATTGTGGGCACCGGCGGCGACGGGGCCAACACCTTCAACATCTCCACCTGCTCGATGTTCGTTGCCGCCGCGGCCGGCGCCAAGGTCAGCAAGCACGGCGGGCGCGGCGTTTCGAGCAAGAGCGGCAGTGCCGACGTGATGGAGGCCTTGGGCATCCACATCAACCTGGCGCCCGAGGCGATCGCCCAGTGCATCGCCGAGGTGGGCATCGGCTTCATGTTCGCGCCCAACCACCACCCGGCCATGAAGAACGTGGCACCGGTGCGCCGCGAACTCGGCGTGCGCACCATCTTCAACATCCTGGGCCCGCTGACCAACCCGGCCGGCGCGCCCAACATCCTCATGGGCGTGTTCCACCCCGACCTGGTCGGTATCCAGGTGCGCGCGCTGCAGCGCCTGGGCGCCGAGCATGCGCTCGTGGTCTATGGCCGTGATGGCATGGACGAGGTGAGCCTGGGTGCCGCCACGCTGGTGGGTGAATTGAAGAACGGCCAGATCACCGAGTACGAGATCCACCCCGAGGACTTCGGCCTGTCCATGTCCAGCAACCGCGCGCTCAAGGTCGACACCCCCGAGCAGTCGCGCGAGATGCTGATCGGCGTGCTCAAGGGCGAGCCCGGCGCCGCCCAGGACATCGTCTGCCTGAACGCCGGTGCGGCGCTGTATGCGGCCAACGTGGCCAGCTCCATCGCCGACGGCCTGGCCAAGGCGCGCGCCGCGATCGCCTCGGGCGCCGCGCTGGCGCGCCTGGACCAACTGGTGGCGCGCACGCACGCGCTGGCCGTACCCGCCTGACCGGCGGCCTTTTCCTTTCGCTATAGCATTGCCCACCATGTCCGACATCCTCAACAAGATCGTTGCCGTCAAGCACGAAGAAGTCGCCGCTGCCGTCAAGCGCATGCCCCTGGCCGCGATGCGCGCCGACGCCGAGAGCCGTGTGCTCACGCGCGACTTCGAGGGCGCGCTGCGCGCCAAGATCGCCAGGGGCCAGGCGGCCGTGATCGCCGAGGTCAAGAAGGCCAGCCCGAGCAAGGGCGTGCTGCGTGCCGACTTCATCCCGGCCGACATCGCCCAGAGCTATGCCGACGGCGATGGCACGGTGAGTGCGGCCTGCCTTTCGGTGCTGACCGACAAGCAGTTCTTCCAGGGCAGCGTGGACTACCTCAAGCAGGCGCGCGCCAGCTGCCAGCTGCCCGTGCTGCGCAAGGACTTCATGGTCGACGCCTACCAGATCTACGAATCGCGGGCCATGGGTGCCGACGCCATCTTGCTGATCGCCGCCTGCCTGGACGACGCGCAGATGGCCGACTTCGAGGCCATCGCGCGCAGCCTGGACATGGCCGTGCTGGTCGAGGTGCACGATGGTGCCGAGCTGGACCGTGCGCTCAAGCTCAAGACCCCGCTCGTGGGCATCAACAACCGCAACCTGCGCACCTTCGAGGTGTCGTTGCAGACCACGCTCGACCTGCAGAAGAACGTGCCGGCCGACCGCCTGCTGGTCACCGAGTCCGGCATCCTCTCGCCGGCCGACGTGAAGACCATGCGCGATGCGGGCATCAACGCCTTCCTCGTGGGCGAGGCCTTCATGCGCGCCAAGGAACCCGGCGAGGCCCTGGCCAAGTTGTTTGCCTGATCCACGGCCCGTTCCACCCATGACCGACGCCACCCAACTGCAAAGCGCCGACCCGGCCGACTGGCCTGTGGCGCCCGGCTGGCAGCCGCTGGTCGATGCCTTCTTCTCCGGCCAGCGCGGGCAGGGCCTGCTGGCCTACCTGCAGACGCGCCTGGATGCGGGCGCCTCCATCTTTCCGCCCAAGCCGCTGCGCGCGCTGGAGCTGACCCCACCCGAGCAGGTGCGCGTGGTCATCCTCGGCCAGGACCCCTACCACGGCCGTGGCCAGGCCGAGGGGCTGGCGTTTTCCGTCGCACCCGGCGTGCAGCTGCCGCCCTCGCTGCGCAACATCTTCAAGGAGATGCAGCGCGACCTGGGCACGGCTTTCCCTGCCTGGCCCGAGCCCGGCGGCAGCCTGGTCAAGTGGGCGAAGAACGGCGTGCTGCTGCTCAACACCGGCCTCACGGTCGAAGAGGGCCAGGCCGCGAGCCACTCCGGCAAGGGCTGGGAGGAACTGACCGACGCCGTGATCCGCCACGTGGCCGAGGGCGAGCGCCCCGTGGTCTTCATGCTCTGGGGCTCGCATGCCCAGTCCAAGCGTGCGTGGATCCCGGCCGACCGCGGGCACCTGGTGCTCACCTCCAACCACCCCTCGCCGCTGTCGGCCCTGCGTCCGCCCGTGCCCTTCATCGGCAACGGGCACTTTGGCAAGGCGCGGGATTTCCGCGCCCAGCACGGCTATTGAGGCGCCGCCGACCGGCCGGAGGCGGCAGCGCGTTCCGGGCGCGGTTCCACGATGGGGAACACGCTCTCGAAGCGGTCCAGCATGCCCATGAGGGCTGCCACCTTGCCGGCATCGCCCTCGATCTTCAACTGGCCTGAGCGCACGGCCTCGGGCAGGGTGGTCTGCTGGCCGGCGATGGCGTCCAGCGTGGCGCGGCCCAGCCGCACCGTGGCATGGGCGCCGGGCGCCAGGCCGGGCGACTGGGTGAGGGCGCTGTTCTCCAGGTTCAGGGCCACCTGCTCGCCGGTGTCCGTGAAGATCCAGTTGAGCACGATGTGCTGGCCCCGGGCCTTGTCGGCGTCCAGGCGCACGGCCAGGTAGTCGAAGAACATCTCGAGCGGCAGGTTGCGCACCAGGTCGCGCGACGTGGCGCCCGGGCGGGGCAGTTGCGGTACGCCCTGGCGCAGTTCCGCCGCCCCCTGCAGGAAGGCGTTGCGCGCCGTGGCCGATTCCATCTGGTAGCCCAGTTGCTCATAGGCGTCGGCGGCCAGCTGGCGCGCGGCCTGGTTTGTCGGGTCGGCAAACACCAGTTGCGAGGCGATCTGAGCCACCCAGCGGTAGTCCCCACGCGCATAGTCGGCCTGGGCACGGCGCAGCACGGCCTCGGGCCCGCCCATGTACTCCACCGTCTTCTTCGCCGCGGCGGCGGGCGGCAGCGCTTCCAGCTGCGCCGGGTTGCCTTCGTAGTAGCCCAGGTAGTGCTGGTACACGGCGCGCACGTTGTGCTTGAGGTGGCCGTAGAACGCGTGGGTGGCGCCGTCTTCGGCCAGGGAGTCGGGCAGCTGCAGCATCTCGGCGATCTCGGAGCCCACGTAGCCGTGGTTCATCCAGCGCACCGTCTGGTCGTGCAGGTACTTGTAGGTGTCGCGCTGGCGCGCCAGTGATCCGCGCAGCCGCGCCTGGCCCCACACGGGCCAGTGGTGCTGTGCGATCAGGATCTCGGCCTGGCCGCCATAACGGTGCAGGGCCATGTTCAGGTGCCTGGACCAGCCCAGCGCATCGCGCACCTGGGCCCCGCGCATGGGCAGCAGGTTGTGCTGGGTATGCACCGCCAGCTCGGCCATGTTCAGCACCTTGAGCTGCGGGTAGTACATGACCATCTCGGCCGGGGCCTCGGCATGCGGGGTGAGTGCGAACTCGATGTCGATGCCGTCGATGCGCAGGGTCTCATAGGGTTTGTCGATCAGCCGCGTGGGCGCAATCAGACCCAGCGTGCCGGGTGCGCCCGCCTTGCCCAGCCCGGCATCCACCTGGCCTTGCGCGTTGCGCGGCAGCAGCATGCCGAACTGGTAGAGCGCGCGCCGGCCCATGGCATGGCCGGCGATCACGTTCTCGCCCACGGCCTCGGCCATGAAGCCTGCGGGGGCGATGACCTGCACGCGCCCTGCATCCACGTCCTCCTGGCGCACCACACCGCGCACACCGCCGAAGTGGTCCACATGGCTGTGCGAGTACACCACCGCGACCACCGGCTTGTGTGGCCGGTACTGGTAGTACAGCGCCATGGCGGCCTGCGCGGTCTCGGTGTACATCAGCGGGTCCACCACGATCAGGCCGGTATCGCCCTCCAGGATGCTCATATTCGACAGGTCCAGGCCACGCACCTGGTACAGCCGCTCGGTCACCTGGAACAGGCCGCTCACGCGGTTGCGCTGGGCCTGGCGCCACAGGGCGGGATGCACCGTGTCTGGCGCCGTCTCCTGCGCGAGGAAGGCGTAGTCCTGCATGCTCCAGATGGGGCGGCCCTGGGCATTGCGCACTGTCAGCGTGTCGGCCGATGCGATCAGCCCGCGCCGGGCGTCTTCCATCGCCTGCTCGTCGTTGCGCGGCAGCCGAGCCAATGCGGCCTGCTGGGCTGCGCGCGTGGCGGCCGTGGCTTGCTGGGCCGCGGATTTGCCGGGGGCGGCTTCCGGCATGGGTGCGGTGGTGCAGGCGGCCAGCAGGGCCGCGCTGGCCAGCGTGAACAGCAGGCGGGTGCCTGGGGCGGTGGAACGGGGGGCGGTGCGCATGCGGTGGTGTCTCCAGGGAGTGGCGGGAGAGGGGAAAATACGCAGAGGGCACGCTGGCGTCTGTCGGCCAGCCGACACCGATTTTCAGCCGGCCTGCCCGCCGCTGCCCCTGCGCCATGGATCTGTCCCCCTCTGCCGCCTCCTACCTGCCTGCCTTGCGCGCGGGCCGTTGGTTCAGCGCGCTGGCGCCGGCCTTCGCAGACCAACTGGTGGCGTTGGCCCACCCGCGCCGGCTGGAGAGCGGCGAGGCGCTGTTCCTGCGTGGCGATGCACTGGAGGGCGGGTTGTTCGCTGTGGTGGAAGGGGCCATCGGCTTTTCCGGCGTGGGCGGGCAGAGCGAGCACGCGCGCGAGGCGCTGCTCACCCTCATGGGGCCCGGCACCTGGTTCGGCGAAATCGCACTGTTCGATGGGTCGCCCCGCACCCATGACGCCCATGCCGTGGAGCCTTGTGTGGTGTTGCAGGTGCCGCGCCTGCCGCTGCTGGAGTGGCTGCACGGGCACCCCGCCCACTGGCATGACCTGGGCGTGCTGATGTCGGGGCGCATGCGCGCCGCCTTTGCCGCGCTCGAAGACCTGGCCCTGCTGCCGGCGCCCCAGCGGCTGGCGCGCCGCATCGTGGCCATGGCGCGCGGCTATGGCGAGCGCGTGGCCGACGCGCCGGCCCAGCCCCGCGTGCAAGTCACGCAGGAGCAGCTGGCGCTGATGCTGTCGATCTCGCGCCAGACGGTCAACCAGCTGCTGCAGGGCTTGCAGGCCCGGGGCATTCTGCGTGTGCAGCGGGGCGAGATCGAGATCCTGCAATGGCAGGCGCTGTGCGCCGAGCGGTTCTGACCGCCTGCAGGAGGGTGGCGTCGCAGGGGGGCGCTACCAGCGCCCCGGCAGCCGCTCCTTGAGCAGGTCCAGAAAGGCCTGGGCGGCCATGGGCAGGCTGCGGCCCGCCAGGGTCTGCAGTTCCAGGTCGCGCAGGTCCATGCCCTGGTCGCTGATGGGAACGGCCACGATGGCGCCCGCCGCCACCAGGTGGCGCGCCGCGATCTCGCTGGACACCGACAGCCCCCCTCCGTTCGCCACGAAGTTGAGCATGGTCTTGGCATGGTTGCTCACCAGCACCGGCGTGAGCTGCAGCCCCTGGCGGCTGCAGACGATGTCGACCATCTGGCGGATGGTGGTCTCGGGCGGCGGCAGGGCCAGCGGGTACTGGCCCATGCGGGCCAGGGTCACGCTCGCTGCATCGGCCAGGGGGTGCCCCGGCGGCACCAGGGCCAGCACCGGCGCGGTCTGGCGGTAGGCGACCTCGATGTCCTTGTGCGGCGCGCGGCTGAAGCACAGGCCGATGTCGGCGGTTCCGCTGCGCACCGCATCGGGCACCTGGGCCGTGGGCAGGGACTGCACCTCGAACTGGATGCCTGCATGCGTGCGCTGGAACTCCACGCACAGCCGTGGCACCAGCTCGTTGGCGAAGGCATCCGAGGTGGCCAGCCGCACCTGGCCTGCGCGCAGGCCCTGCAGTGCGCCGATCTCGCCCAGGGCGCGTTCGGCATCGAGCACGGTGCGCCGTGCATGCGTGGCCAGGATCTCGCCGGCCGCCGTGAGCACCATGCCGCGCGGGTGCCGCTCGAACAGCGGCGTGCCCAGCTGCGACTCCAATCCCGCGATCTGCCGGCTCAAGGCCGAGGCGGCCACGTGCAGCCGGGCCGAGGCCTCGGTCAGCGAGCCACTCTGCGCCACTTCGAGGAAGTAGCGCAGGGCGGTGTCTTGCAGGAGCTGGGCGCGCATGGGAGGGTCTGTGAGGCCGGTTTGCCGCCAATCATCTCAAAAACCGAAGCGCTTTGCCGTTACGGCAAAGCCATTTGCTGATTTGGTGGTGGTCATACGACTGCCACATTCCTAAGATGAAGCCTGTTGTGGCGGTGTCCCCTTTCCTTTCTGGAGTGCTTTGTATGCGTCTTTCGTCCCTGCGCCGTGGCCTGTTGGGCCTGGCATGGTTTGCGGCATGGTCGGTGGGCGCGCACGCCCAGGCCCAGTGGCCCGACCGCCCTGTGCGGGTGATCGTGCCCTTCCCTGCCAGCGGTGCCACCGACCTGGTGGCCCGCGTGGTCGCGCAGCGCGTGGCCCAGGACCTGGGCCAGCAGATGGTGGTGGACAACCGCCCTGGCGCGGGTGGCACCATCGGCTCGGCCGAGGCCGCCAAGGCGCAGCCCGACGGCTACACCCTGGTGCTCACCACCAGCAGCACGCACGCCATCTCGCCCCACCTGATGCCGCGCCTGGCGTATGACGCGCGCAAGGACTTCACACCCGTCGCCCACCTGGCCGATGCGCCCAGCGTGCTGCTGGTGACCAATTCCCTGCCCGTCAAGACCGTGGGCGAGCTCATCACCTACGCCAAGGCCAACCCCGGCAAGCTCAACTACGCCACCAGCGGCAACGGCACCATCGTGCACCTGAACGCCGCGGCCTTCAGCGCCCAGGCCGGTGTGGAGATGACGCACGTGCCCTACAAGGGCACGGCCCTGGCCATCCCCGACCTCGTAGCCGGGCAGACGCATGTGCTGTTTGATTCCCTGCCCACGGGCATGCCGCACGTCAAGAACGGCCGCCTGCGCGCCCTGGCCGTGACCAGCGAAAAGCGCAGCTCGCTCGCGCCCGAGCTGCCCACCATGGCCGAATCGGGCCTGCCCGGCTATTCCTCGGTGACCTGGTTCGGTGTCTACCTGCCCGCCGGTGCCAAGCCGGAGTTGGTGGACCGTGTGCACAAGGCTTTTGCCAAGGCCATGCAATCGTCCGAAGTGGCCGAAGGCCTGGCCAAGCTCGGCGTGGAGCCCGCGGCGCCCAGCACGCCTGCCAAGTTCGCGGCCATGGTGCAGGCCGACAGCGCCCGCTGGGCCACGGTGATCCGCCAGCACAAGATTTCCCTGGAGTGAACCATCCGATGACTGCACCGACCACGGGCCTGGACTGGGCCCTTCCCTACGCATCGAACCGCAGTGCGGTGATGGGCCGCAATGTGGTCTCCACCTCGCAGCCCCTGGCCGCGCAGGCCGGCCTGCGCATGCTGCTGGCCGGCGGCAATGCCGTGGACGCTGCCATCGCCGCCGCCATGGCGCTCACCGTGGTGGAGCCCACGGGCTGCGGCATCGGCAGCGACGGCTTCGCCATCGTCTGGGACGGCAAGGAGCTGCATGGCCTCAATGCCTCGGGCCGTTCGCCCGCCGCATGGACCCCGGCCTACTTCGCCGAGCGCGGCGGTCTGCCCGAGACGGGCTGGAACGCCGTCACCGTGCCCGGTGCCGTTTCGGCCTGGGTGGCATTGTCCAAGCGCCTGGGCAAGCTGCCTTTTGCGAAGCTGGCCGAACCTGCCATCGACTACGCGCGCAACGGTTTTCCCGTTTCGCCCACCATTGCCCGCCTGTGGGCGCTGGGCGCCGCCAAGCTCGGCGCCCAACCAGGCTTTGCCGAATGCTTCATGCCAGGCGGCCGTGCGCCCCGGGCCGGCGAGATCTTCCGCAGCGAGGCCCATGCGCGCACGCTGGAGCTGATCGCCCAGACCGAGGGCGAGGCCTTCTACCGCGGTGAGTTGGCACGCCAGATGGTGGCGCACGCCCGCGCCCACGGCGGTGCGATGACCGAGGACGACCTCGCATCGCACCAGGCCGACTGGGTGGGCACCGTGAGCCAGCGCTTCGGTGACTCGGTGGTCCATGAGATCCCGCCCAACGGCCAGGGCATCGCCGCGCTGATGGCGCTGGGCATGCTCGAATCCCATGGCATCGGCGGCCAGCCGCTGGACCATGTGGACACGGTGCACGCCAGCATCGAGGCCATGAAGCTCGCGCTGGCCGACCTGCACGAGTACAACGCCGACATCGACGCCATGCAGAAGGTGACGCCGCGCGACCTGCTCGATGCCGGTTACCTGGAGCAGCGCGCGAAGCGGATCGATGCCGAACAGGCCGGCGACCCCGGCCACGGCACGCCGCGCCCGGGCGGCACGGTGTACCTGGCGGCGGCCGACGCCTCGGGCATGATGGTCTCGTTCATCCAGTCCAACTACATGGGCTTCGGTTCGGGCGTGGTCGTGCCGGGCACCGGCATCAGCCTGCAGAACCGCGGCCACGGCTTCACCTTGGCGCCTGGCCACGCCAATGAGGTGGCGCCGCGCAAGCGCCCCTCGCACACCATCATCCCGGCCTTTGCCATGCATGCCGACGGCACGCCGCAGATGGCCTTCGGCGTGATGGGCGGGCCCATGCAGTCCCAGGGCCACCTGCAGATGGCCTTGCGCGTGCTGCGCTACGGCCAGAACCCCCAGGCCGCAGCCGACGCACCGCGCTGGCGCGTGACCGGCGGCAAGGGCGTGGCAGTGGAGCCGGCCTTCGACCCCGCCGTGGTCGCGGCGCTGCGCGCGCGCGGCCACGAGGTCACGGTGGAAGAGGGCAATGGCGTCTTTGCCTTCGGCGGCGCCCAACTGGTGCTGCGCCAGGGCGAGAGTTATGTGGCGGGTTCCGACCCGCGCAAGGACGGGCACGCGGTCGCGTTCTGACCGGTCTGCCCCCAGCCGGCCCTTGCCCCGGGGGCGGCGCTTGCCTTTGTTGATTTCTGTATGGCAGAATATTATTATTGTTTTACAGAAAACATGAGGCAAGCACCATGGCATCCATCCAGAGCCCGGCGTTCCGGCGCCTGTCGCGTGGCCTGCACGCGCTGACCCTGTTGTGCGCCCTGGCGGGCGTGTGCTTTTCCGTGGCGCGCTGGCTGCTGCTGGGGCGGGGCGAGCCGGGCGGCCTGGCGCAGATGCTGCTGCCCGCGCAGGCGCTGCAGGTCGGCATCGGTGCGCCGCTGCAGATCGACGTGGCCTGGCGCCTGCTCGGGCTGGCCATCGAATGCCTGCCCACGGCGGCCATGCTGTTCACCGTCTGGTGCCTGCACCGCATCTGCAGTGCCTTCCTGCGCGGCGAGGTCTTCGGGCCTGCCGTGGTGCGCGGCTTTCGCGGCGTGGGCTGGGGCTTCATCGCGATGTGCGTGGCCTCGCTGGTGCATGGCGCCGCGGTGACCGCGCTGCTGTCCTGGCTGGCCTCGGGCCAGCGTGGCGGGCAGGTGGCGCTGTCGGTGGGCTCGTTCGAGATGAGTGTGCTCATCGTGGGCCTCATGATGCTGCTGTTGGCCCACGTGATGGCCGAGGGCCAGCGCCTGCAAGAGGAATCGCATGCCTTTGTCTGAGTGCGCAGTGGCTCCGTACCGTTTCAATTGCCAGGGCATGCGCCGGAAAGGTGGCCGCCATGCCCATCGTCGTCACGCTCGATGAGATGCTGGTGCGCCGCAAGGTGAAGTCGCGCGACCTGGCGGCCCACGTCGGCATCACCGAGGCCAATCTGTCGCTGCTCAAGAGCGGCAAGGTCAAGGGCGTGCGCTTCGAGACCCTGGCCGCCATCTGCGACTACCTGCAATGCCAGCCCGGCGACCTGCTGGCCTGGGTGGCGCAGGAGGGTGCTGCTGCCGATGATGGCGACGCGTCCAGGTCCTGAGGGTCTCCGCCCGGGCTGCTGGCGCCTGGGCAGTGCGGTGGCGGCTTCGCTGCTGCTGCACGGGGTGGCGCTGTGGTGGCTGGTCGCACCGGAACGGGCCGGGCGCACACCCGTGCCCCAGCCCCGGCAGTCCATGCAAGTCCTCTGGATCACCGCGCCAGCGCCCGCCGCGCCGGTCGAGGCGCCGGTGGCCCGGGCAGAAGCGCCGGGGGCCAAGCCGTTCGCCGGCCCCGCCCGCGAAGTCCGCAGCGCACCTCACCCGGCCGTGCTGGCGCTGCCTGAGGGTACCGGGCCCGGCATGGCGGCCATCCCCGTTCCCCTGCCTGCTGCCTCGGATGCCCGCGAGGCGCCCGCCGTGCAATGGAGCCCGGAGGGCGTGGCCCGTGCCGCACGGCAGGAGCGGGAATGGCAGCGCCGCCACGGCACGCCCACGGCCACCGCGCTGGCGGCAGGCCCGGCGCCACGGGCCCTGGGCACCATGTCCGAGCAGGAGTGGCAGAACCATGCCACGGGCCGGGTGACCCGGGTGGAGAGCGATGCGGGCGTCTACTGCGTGCGCTTGCCGTCCGCCAACCGGCTGCCCGAGGTGGGCGCCGCGCCGCGCATCGCGGCGGTCACGAATTGCTGAGCGGCGTTCCCGAGGTGCGCTCGCGCTCCAGCAGCATCGAGTCGCCGTAACTGAAGAAGCGGTATTGCTGCGCAATGGCGTGGCGGTAGATGGCGCGGATGCGCTCGTAGCCCGCGAAGGCGCTCACCAGCATCATCAGCGTGCTCTTGGGCAGGTGGAAGTTGGTGAGCAGCAGGTCCACCACCTGGAAGCCAAAGCCCGGGGTGATGAAGATGTTGGTATCGCCCGAGGCCTGGCCGCTGCGTGCCCAGGATTCGAGGGTGCGCACCGTGGTCGTGCCCACGGCCACCACGCGCCCGCCGCGCTGGCGGCAGCGCTCCAGCGCCGCCAGCGTGGCCAGCGGCACCTCGTACCACTCGCTGTGCATCTGGTGCTCGGCCAGGTTCTCGGTCTTCACGGGCTGGAAGGTGCCCGCACCCACATGCAGGGTGACGCTCGCGCGCTCCACGCCGCGTGCGGCCAGGGCGGCCAGCACACCTTCGTCGAAGTGCAGGGCCGCCGTCGGGGCCGCCACGGCGCCCGGCGCGCGCGCAAACACGGTCTGGTAGCGCTGTGCGTCCTCGGCCGCATCGGGGTCGTGGTCGGCGTTCTGCTGGCGCTCGATGTAGGGTGGCAGCGGCAGGTGGCCATGGCGCTCCATCAGGTCGTGCGGGGTCTCGCCGGCCGGCCCTTCGAGCGCGAAGCGGAACAGCGGGCCGTCCTCGCCCGGCCAGCGCGAGAGCAGCGTGGCGTTGAAACCGCCACCGTGCAGGCCGCCCGCCATGTGCACCACGGCGCCGGGCAGGGGTTTCTTGCTGACCTTCATGTGGGCCACGACCTCGTTGCCCAGCAGCACGCGCTCGATCAGCAGCTCCAGCTTGCCGCCGCTGGCCTTCTCGCCAAAGATGCGCGCCTTGACCACGCGGGTGTCGTTGAACACCAGCAGGTCACCGGGCTGCAGCAGGCCGGGCAGTTCGTGGAAGATGCGGTCCACCGGCTCGGCGGCGCGGCCGTCCAGCAGGCGCGAGGCGCTGCGCTCGGCGGCGGGGTGCTGGGCGATGAGCTCGGGGGGCAGCGAGAAATCGAAGTCGCTGAGCGTGAAATGGCGCGGGGCCGTGGGCGTGCTGGGAACGGTCATGGAACTTGAGGGCCGGACGGGCCCGTACCAAGGTGAAAACAAACAGGGGCGTTATTTTCCCACGCCCGGGCCTGCTCCCGGGTGTTTACCAGGCCTGTCCCGAAAATCCGGACCACAGCTCGTTGAGGTCCGGAAACTTCCATTTCTCGGGGTCCTCGCGCGCCACGATCTTTTCCGTGGTGCCGGGCACGGCCAGGTCCACCATGTCGGGCGGGATGCGCATGCCCGACTTGGTCGAGAAGAAGACCTTGACCTTGGGCGAGGTCAGCGACTGCGCTCCCTGCTCGGTCACCACGCCGATGCGCCCCGAGGTCAGCCGCACCAGCGAGCCCACCGGGTAGATGCCGATGCTCTTGACGAAGGCCTGGAACAGGCGCGGGTCGAAATGCCCCTTGGTCCACTCGGCCATGCGGCGCAGCGACTCCGCCGGGTCCCAGCCCGACTTGTAGGGGCGGTCGGAGGTGATGGCGTCGTAGACATCGCAGATCGCCGTCATGCGCGCGATCAGGCTGATCTGCTCGCCCTTGAGCTTATCGGGGTAGCCCGAGCCGTCCATCTTCTCGTGGTGGTGGCGGCAGGCGTCGAGCACCGCGTCTTCCACGGCGCCGCCTTCCTTGAGCATGTCATAGCCTTGCGCCGGATGGCTCTGGACAACGGCGAATTCGGCGTCGGTGAGCTTGCCCGGCTTGTTGAGCACGGCCAGCGGAATGGCCGCCTTGCCCAGGTCGTGCAGCAGCCCGGCCATGCCGGCACTGCGCGTGTGCTCTTCATTGAGGTTGATCTGCTTGGCCAGCGCCACCATGAGGGCGCAGACCGCCACCGAATGCATGTAGGTGTAGTCGTCGGCCGTCTTGAGCCGGGCCAGGCTGATCAACGCGCCCGGGTTGCGTGTGACGGAATCGGAAATCTCCTCCACCAGGCCGCGCGCATTCTCCGGGTTCACGGCCTTGCCCATGCGCGCCTCGCGGAACATGGAGACCATGGCCTGCTTGGCCTCACCGCAGATCGTGGCGGCGGCCAGCAGTTCGTTGTGCATGCTGGCCGGGGCCTTGCCGCGCGACTGGCGCCGGGCAGGGGCTGGCGGCGGCGGGGGATCCACCACCAGGGGCGGCAGGTTCTCCAGCAGGCTGAAATCCGTCTCCACCTGGATGTCCGCCTCCTCGCGCGAGACGGAGCGCACGCCGGCCGCCACGTCCAGGCCCTTGGAGGTATCGATCCACACCTCTTCGATGGAGGTGCTCTTGATGCGCGCCAGGTCCTTGGGCTCCTTCAGAACGAACTTGGCACGCCAGAAGGGATGGTCCATCCACGAGCCGCAAAAATCGTGCAGGTACATCCCCAACGTGAGATGCTGAATACTGATGCGCTTGAGCATGGAAACTGTCCAGATCGCCAGGGCCGCCGAAGCCAGGTAAGAAACGGTAACCATGTTAGCCTTTTTGGCCCATGAATCCTTTGTCTTTTCGGATAACCCTTGAACACCACGCCCGCCGCTCCTAGGGCAGCCTCCACCGCCAGCGTTGCGCAAAAGGCACTGCACAAGCTGGGCCTCGTGCGCGACATCGATCTGGCCCTGCACCTGCCGCTGCGCTACGAGGACGAAACCCGCATCACGCCGCTGTCCAGCGCGCGCGATGGCCAGATGGTGCAGATCGAGGCCACCGTGACTGCCAGCGAGGTGCAGTTGCGCCCGCGCCGCCAGCTGCTGGTGCAGGTGGAGGACGCGTCAGGCTCCTGCGAACTGCGCTTTTTCAGTTTCTACCCCTCGCACCAGAAAACCCTGGCCGTGGGGGCGCGCCTGCGCATCCGTGGCGAGGTCAAGGGCGGCTTCTGGGGGCGGCAGATGCTGCACCCGGCCTTCCGCCAGGCCGGCGGCGAGCTGCCGGCCGCCCTCACGCCCGTCTACCCGACCACGGCCGGCCTGCCCCAGCCCTACCTGCGCAAGGCGGTCGTCGGCGCGCTCCAGCGGGTGGACCTCTCGGAAACCCTGCCCCCGGGCACCGAGCCGCCCTACGCGGTGTTCCGGCGCGACGGCGGCAGCTACCGTGCGTTCAGCCTGCGCGAGGCGCTGCAGTTCCTGCACCATCCCACGCCCGATGTCTCGCTGTCCACCCTGGAAGACCACAGCCACCCGGCCTGGCAGCGCCTGAAGGCCGAGGAACTGCTGGCCCAGCAACTGTCGCAGCAGCAGTCGCGCCGCGAGCGCGACCGCCTGCGCGCCCCGGTGCTGCGCCCGCGCAAGGCCGAGGATGGCGTGCTGCCCCTGCACGAGCAGCTCATGGCCGTTTTGCCCTTTGATCTGACCGCCGCCCAGCGGCGCGTGGGGCTCGAAATTGCCCATGACCTGGCCCACCGGGTGCCGATGCACCGCCTGCTGCAGGGCGATGTGGGCTCGGGCAAGACCGTGGTGGCTGCGCTGGCGGCCACCATCGCCATGGACGCCGGCTGGCAGTGCGCGCTGATGGCGCCCACCGAAATCCTGGCCGAGCAGCATTTCGCCAAGATGATCGGCTGGCTGGAGCCGCTGCTGGCCGCGCACGGCCGCCGGGTGGCCTGGCTGGTGGGCGGGCAGAAGAAAAAGGACCGCACCGCCATGCTGGCCCTGGTCGAAAGCGGCGAGGCCGCCCTGGTGGTGGGCACGCATGCCGTGATCCAGGAGCAGGTGCGCTTCAAGAACCTGGCGCTGGCCATCATCGACGAGCAGCACCGCTTCGGCGTGGCGCAACGGCTGTCCTTGCGCCAGAAACTGGCGGCCCAAGGCATGGAGCCGCACATGCTGATGATGAGTGCGACGCCGATCCCGCGCACCCTGGCCATGAGCTACTACGCCGACCTCGATGTCTCGGTCATCGATGAGCTGCCCCCTGGGCGCACACCCATCGTCACCAAGCTCATCGCCGACAGCCGCAAGGACGAAGTGATCGCTCGCATCGGATCCCAGGTCGCCAGCGGCCGGCAGGTCTACTGGGTCTGTCCGCTGATCGAGGAGAGCGAGGCGCTGGACCTGAGCAATGCCACCGCCACCCACGCCGACCTGAGCGAGGCCCTGCCCGGTGTCATGGTCGGCCTGCTGCATTCGCGCATGCCGGCGGCCGAGAAAAAGGCCGTGATGGCGCTGTTCAGCAGCGGGCAGATGGGAGTGCTGGTGAGCACCACGGTGATCGAGGTGGGCGTGGACGTGCCCAATGCCTCGCTCATGGTCATCGAGCATGCCGAGCGCTTCGGCCTGTCGCAGCTGCACCAGCTGCGCGGGCGCGTGGGGCGCGGTGCGGCGGCATCGGCCTGCGTGCTGCTGTATTCCACCAACGAGAGCGGCCGGGTGGGCGAGACCGCCAAGGAGCGCCTGCGCGCCATGGCCGAGACCAACGACGGCTTCGAGATCGCCCGGCGCGACCTGGAGATCCGCGGGCCGGGCGAATTCCTCGGGGCCCGCCAGTCGGGCGATGCCCTGCTGCGCTTTGCCGACCTGGCCACCGACACCCACCTGCTCGAATGGGCGCGCGAGCTGGCGCCGGTGATGCTGGACCGCCACGCCGCCCTGGCCGAGCGCCACGTCATGCGCTGGCTGGGGGGAAAATCCGACTACCTGAAAGCCTGACCCCCGCCATGACGCAAGCCCCTGCTGCCCTCCCTGGCAGCTCTGCGCACGCCGATCGCAGGGGGGCGTGCGCTACTGCGACGCTGTGCCCTGGGCGTTTCGGCGCCTGGCGCTGCACAATGCGCGTACCATCCGTCTGGAATCTCCATGACCCTCACCGAACTCAAATACATCGTTGCCGTGGCGCGCGAAAAGCACTTCGGCCATGCGGCCGACGCTTGCTATGTGTCCCAGCCCACGCTGTCGGTGGCCATCAAGAAGCTCGAGGAAGAGCTCGATGTGAAGCTTTTCGAACGCAGCGCCGGCGAAGTCACCGTCACGCCGCTGGGCGAGGAAATCGTGCGCCAGGCCCAGAGCGTGCTGGAGCAGGCCGCCGCCATCAAGGAAATCGCCAAGCGTGGCAAGGACCCGCTGGCCGGGCCGCTGACCCTGGGCGTGATCTACACCATCGGCCCCTACCTGCTGCCCGACCTGGTGCGCCATTCGATTGCACGCACCCCGCAGATGCCGCTGATGCTGCAGGAGAACTTCACCGTCAAGCTGCTGGAGATGCTGCGCACCGGCGAGATCGACTGCGCCATCCTGGCCGAGCCGTTTCCCGACACGGGCCTGGCCATGGCACCGCTGTACGACGAGCCCTTCATGGCGGCCCTGCCGGCCAACCACCCGCTGGGCACGCAAAAGTCCATTTCCGCCGCCGAGCTCAAGAGCGAAACCATGCTGCTGCTGGGGGCCGGCCATTGCTTTCGCGACCATGTGCTCGAGGTCTGCCCTGAGTTCGCGCGCTTTGCCAGCAATGCCGAGGGCATCCGCAAGTCCTTCGAGGGCTCGTCGCTGGAAACCATCAAGCACATGGTGGCCGCGGGCATGGGCGTGACCCTGGTGCCGCGCCTGTCGGTGCCGCGCGATGCGCTGCTCACGGTGTCGCGCCGGCGCAAGAGCGACGAGAACTACATCCGCTATGTCCCCATCCGCGAGGACGACGGCAGCCCGCCGCCCATGCGCCGCGTGGTGCTGGCCTGGCGCCGCAGTTTCACGCGCTACGAGGCCATCGCCGCGCTGCGCAATGCGATCTACGCCTGCGAATTGCCGGGCGTCACGCGCCTGTCCTGACAACCCTTGCTGCGGGCGCCCTGGCGTGCAGTGGGCCGGCGGCGATACACTTTCGCCGCGCGGGACCCTGCGGCCTTCGGCAGATTGCCCGCCGGCGCGCCCCTACAGGGGCTCCGGTGCTGCGGGTTGGCGCGACATGCTGCCCGCACCGGTCCCGTGCTCCCCCATACTAGGAAAGCTACAGAGATGAAGAAGATTTTGATGGCCGCTGGCCTTGCCGTGGGCCTGGCAGCCTGCTCCAGCGTGACGACGAATGCACCCGCCGAGGGCTCCACGATCAAGAAGGTCCAGATGGACCGCCTGGTGGCTGCCTTGCCGGCCGCCGCACAGGGCAGCTTCGACGAGTTTCTGGCGCAGGCCGCGCGCGAGAACCCGCTGCTGCAGGCCAGCGTCGCTGCCTACAAGGCCAAGGCCCCGCTGGCCGGCGACGACCTGGTCAACATCAGCCGCCTGCTGGGCCTGTACAACCGCCTGCGCAACCAGGCGGCGGTGATCGACGCCACGGCGCGCATGGTCGCCATCCCCACCTTCCGCAACGACAAGGTGCCGCCGCACGAGGACAAGGCCATCATCGCCTTCGGCACCCTGGTCGAAGGCATGGCCAAGGAATTCGGCCTGGAATACCGCAACGTGGACAACCGCATCTTTGAAGTGAAGCTGCCGGGCTCGGGCAAGGAAGAATTCGGCATCCTCACGCACGCCGACGTGGTGCCCGTGGTGGCCGACGAATGGGTGCTGGACGATGGCACGCGCCTGGACCCCTTCAAGCTCACGCGCGTGGGCGGCAACCTGTATGGCCGCGGCTCCATCGACGACAAGGGCTCCATCGCCACCGTGCTGTACGCGATGAAGGCCGTCAAGGAAAGCGGCCTGCCGCTGTCGCGCACCATTCGCCTCATGATCGAGACCACCGAGGAGACCGGGGGCGACGCCATGAAGTACTACCGCACCAAGACCGAGCTGCCCGAGTACAACATCGTGCTCGACAGCAAGTACCCCGCCGTGGTGGCCGAGAAGGGCTCGGGTGCCCTGCGCACTTCGTTCCCGCTGCAGGATGCGCCGGCCGGCTACACCGCCATCACCGCCATGACGGGTGCGGCGTCCGCCAACGCTGTTCCGCAGACCGCGACGCTGCGCCTGCAAGGCGGTGACCTGGCCGCTGCCGTCGCGCGCCTGAACGCCGCCAAGGCGGCTTTCATCGCCAAGTACACGCCCCAGGGCGGCGCCTTCAGCATCGACGTGACGCAGGACGCGAACGGCGTGCTGATCAAGGTGACCGGTGTCTCCGCCCACGGCTCGCGCCCCGAAGAAGGTGTCAATCCACTGCCGCGCCTGGCCATGTTCCTGCGCGAGTCCGGCGTGCCCTATGCGCCCACCGGCTACGCCAGCGCCGTGCGCTACATCGCCGAACTGTATGGCACCGACTACCTGGGCCGCACCATCGGCATGGCCTACAGCGACGACTTCATGGGCCCGCTGACCATGTCGCCCAACCTGGTGCGCGTAAAGGACGACATGGTCGACGTGCTGGTGAATGTGCGCATGCCACGCGGCAACACGCCGGAGGCCCTGGTGCATGCCAGCAAGGTCAAGATCAACGACTGGGCGGCCCAGGCTTCGGTGCCGGTGATCATCGACCACCAGCAGGGCAACTGGATGGCGCGCGACCCCAAGGGCGCCTGGCTGTCCACGCTGCTCAACACCTTCGGTGACACCACGGGGCTCGAAGCCAAGCCCGTGCCCACGGCCGGCAGCACCACTGCCAAGCTCATGCCCAATGCCATCAACTTCGGCCCCGCCATGCCGGGCAAGAAGTACACGGCGCACAACGCCAAGGAGTACAAGGAAGTGGTCGACCTGGATGCGGACATGCAGATGTTCACCGAGATGCTGGTGCGCATCGGCAATTTGGACAAGATGCAGTAAAGGGATCCGGGCTTGCGCTACATTGGGCGCGAGCCCCAGCCCCCTGGTCCGGTGTGAGCCGGCCCCGGGAGGCCGGTCCATCGCTTGTTTCCAACGAAGGAGCCTCTTCCATGGCCAAAGCCGCCAAGTCCACCGCCCCCAGCATCAACATCGGCATCAGCGAGAAGGACCGCGCTGCCATCGCCCAGGGCCTGTCGCGCCTGCTGGCAGACACCTACACCCTGTACCTGACCACGCACAACTTCCATTGGAACGTGACGGGGCCGATGTTCAACACCCTGCACACCATGTTCATGGCGCAGTACACCGAGCTGTGGAACGCCGTGGACCCGATCGCCGAGCGCATCCGCTCGCTGGGCCATGTGGCGCCGGGCTCGTACGCCGACTTCGGCAAGCTGGCCACCGTGGCCGATGCGCCCAGCAAGCCCCCCAAGGCGCTGGACATGGTGCGCGTGCTGGTCGAGGGCCATGAGGCCGTGGCACGCACCGCACGCGGCCTGTTCCCCCTGGCCGACAAGGCCAGCGACGAGCCCACGGCCGACCTGCTGACCCAGCGCCTCACGGTGCACGAGCAGACGGCCTGGATGCTGCGCTCGCTGCTCGAGGAGTGAAAAAAGCAAACGGGGCCGCAAGGCCCCGTTTCTTTGGAGGCGCCCCATTTTTTCCCTGTGGCCGACCGCATTGGCCTCCCGTCCTACAGGCGGTGCCCGGGCTTTCCGGAATGATCCGGGCTGGCGATTCCTTTCTCCTTGCGCCACGTTCCGCTTTCCAGAACACGACGACACCACTCCTATGCGAATCCTTTATGTGGAGGACAACCCCGAACTGCGCGAGACCATCGGCATGCTGATGGAGGGGGAGGGGCGTATGGTCGTGACCTGCGCCACCGCCGAGGAGGCGCTCGCACTGGAGCGCGATGGCCGCTTCGACCTGCTGGTCACCGACGTGAGCCTGCCCGGCCTGTCGGGCACGGACCTGGCCCGCCAGGTGCTGGCCGCCGACCCCGGGCGCTGGGTGGTGCTGTGCAGCGGCTATGACCTGGGCACCCACCCCTCGGGCTGGGGGCCCAACGTGCGCACGCTGATGAAGCCTTTCGAGCTCGAAGACCTGGAGGCCTTGCTGGTCCAGGCGCAAGCCACGCTCGACGCTGCTGCGCACGCCGGCCGCTGAGCCCGCAACGGCGTCCCCTGCGTCCACCCCGGTCGATCAGGCCGCGCTCGGGTGGTGGCGCGGCAGGACCACGTGAAAGCGCGTGTTGCCATCCTCGGACTGCACGTCGATCCGGCCCCCATGCGAGCGCACGATCTGCTGCACGATGAACAGGCCCAGCCCCAGGCCCTGGTGGCGCCCCGGGGCCTGCTCCCGCCCGCGGAAGGGGCTGAACAAATGCGGCAGGAGCGCCGCGGGAATGGTGCCGCCATTGGTCACGGTCAGGGCCAGGGCGTGCGGATCCGTGCCATCGAGCGCTACCTCGATCGCCACGGCGGGATCACCATGGTGCACTGCGTTGCCGATGAGGTTGATGGCCAGCTGGCACAGCCGCTCTTCGTCTCCCATGCCGGCGAGGTCCCCCTGGTCGCTGGTGCTGATCACGTGGTTGGGAAAACCCGCGCGTATCTCCTGCAGCGAGCGCTGCAACACGGCCCGCAGGTCCACGGGGGCCATGCGCATGGCCAGCCCGCCGCCCTGGCGGATGCGTGTCACATCCAGCAGGTCCTCGATCATGCGGCCCATGCGCTGGCTGCTGCTGAGCACACGGCCGGCCAGGGCCTGGGCCTTGTCAGCGGGCAGGGGCTGGCGCTGCAGGGCCGTGGCCGCGGCACCGATGGACATCAGCGGCGTACGCAGGTCGTGGCTGAGCACGGCCATGAACATCTCGTTGATGCGCAGCGCCTCGGTGCGTTCGCGCAGCTCGCGCGCCAGTGAGCGCTTCTGGCGGAACAGCTCGAAGAACACCCCGGCCTTGGACGTCAGCACCTGCGGGTCGATGGGCTTGTACAGGAAATCCACGGCCCCGGTCTCGTAGCCGCGGAACTGCCAGTTCTGGTCACGCGAGCCTGCCGTCATGAAGATCAGCGGGATGTGGCGCGTGCGCTCGCTGCCGCGGATCAGCTCGGCCAGCTCGAAGCCGTTCATCTCGGGCATCTGCACGTCCAGCAGGGCCAGGGCCACATCGCCATGCGAGAGCAGCAGCTCCAGCGCCTCGGGGCCCGACTGGGCCTTGAGCACCTCGATGCTGTCGCTGTGCAGCAAGGCCTCCACCGCCACGAGGTTCTCCGGCACATCGTCCACCACCAGGCACTTGATGCGCTCGGCCGGGGCTGGCTGGGGTTGGAGGGGGGTGGGGCTCACAGGATTCTCCGCATTTGCAACTCGGCCAGCAGGGAGGCGATCTCCGAAGGGGCGAGGGTATGGTGGGGTGCCATCAGGTCCAGCGCCGACTGGGGCATGGCGGACATGGGGGCGCTCCCCGGGGACTGCACGATGGTGAGGCCTCCCGCCGCACCGATGGCGGCCAGGCCCCGGGCGCCATCCTGGTTGGCACCGGACAGAAGCATACCCATCAAACGCTCTCCATAGAGGTCCGCGGCCGATTCGAACAGCACGTCGATGGACGGGCGCGAGAAATGCACGGGCTCATCCACCGACAGCGCCAGCCGGGGCCCGGCGTCCACCAGCAGGTGGTAGTCCGGCGGTGCGAAGTACACCGTGCCGGCCGCGATGGGCTCCTTGTCCTGGGCCTCCGCAGTGCGCAGGGCACAGCGCGGGCGAAAGATCTCGGGCAGCAGGCTGGGGGCCTCGCGCGGCAGGTGCAGCGTGACCAGCACCGCCACCTGGGCCTGCGCCTGCAGGGCCGGCAGGATGGTGGAGATGGCGTCGATGGCGCCCGCCGAGCCGCCGATCACGATGGCATCGAAGGCGTGCGGCCCCAGTGCATGCGGTGGGAAGGAGGCCCTCATGTGCCCACCTTCTTGCGGTAGATGCGGTCTTCGAGCACGAAGTCGTCGAAGGCCGGGGCCTGCTCGGTGAAGCGCATCGATTCCTTGGAGCCCAGGCCCAGGAAGCCGCGGTGGCACAGTGCCTCCCTGAACAGGCCGAGCGCGCGGTTCTGCAGTTCGCGCTCGAAGTAGATCAGCACATTGCGGCAGGACACCAGGTGCACCTCGGCGAACACCGTGTCGGTGGCCAGGCTGTGGTCGGAGAACACCACCTGCTTGCGCAGCGCACGGTCGAACACCACGCGGCCGTAGGCGGCGGAATAGTAGTCCGACAGCGAGGTCTTGCCGCCCGAGCGCACATGGTTCTCGGTGAAGGAGGCCACGCGCGCCAGGTCGAACACGCCGGCCTCGGCCGCCTGCAGGGCCTGCTGGTTGATGTCGGTGGCGTAGAGGATGGTGCGCTCGAGCAGGCCTTCCTCGTGCAGCAGGATGGCCAGCGAATACACCTCTTCGCCCGTGCTGCAGCCGGCCACCCAGACCTTGAGCGAAGGGTAGGTGCGCAGGATGGGGATCACCTGCTCGCGCAGCGCCTTGAAGTAGCGTGGGTCGCGGAACATCTCGCTGACCTGCACCGTGAGGTACTCCAGCAATGGCGGGAACACGCTGGCATCGTGCAGCACCTTGTCCTGCAGCTGCGACAGCGTCTGGCAGCCAAAGCGCGACAGCGCGGTCTGCAGCCGCCGCTTGAGCGAGGCCTGCGCATAGCCGCGAAAGTCGTAGTGGTAGCGGTAGTAGATCGCATCGAGCAGCAGGCGCTGCTCGATGTCGCCGATGCGGGCCGTCCTGGGGTGCTGCAATCGGGGCTCCGGTGTGCTCACTTGGGCATCCACACCCGCACCAGCGAAAGCAGCTTCTCCACGTCCAGCGGCTTGGCGATGTAGTCGTTGGCGCCGGCGGCCAGGCACTTTTCCTGGTCGTCCTTCATGGCCTTGGCCGTGAGCGCGATGATGGGCAGCCTGCGCCAGGCGGGCTGCTTGCGGATCTCGCGCATGGCCGTGTAGCCGTCCATCTCCGGCATCATGATGTCCATCAGCACCAGGTCGACGGCCGGGCCCGTGCTGCCCGAGCGCTCCAGGTACTCCAGCGCCTCGCGCCCGTTGCGTGCGATCTGCACGGCAATGCCCGTGGGCTCCAGGATGCTGGAGAGCGCGAACACGTTGCGCACATCGTCCTCCACCACCAGCACCGTGCGGCCCTCGAAGGCCGCGTCGCGGCTGCGCGCCACCTGCAGCATCTGGCGGCGCTCCACCGAGAGTTCGGACTCCACCTGGTGCAGGAACAGCGTGACCTCGTCGAGCAGGCGCTCGGGCGAGCGCGCGTCCTTGATGATGATGGACTTGGAGAAGCGGCGCAGCTGCTGCTCCTCGTCGCGCGTGAGCGCGCGGCCGGTGTAGACGATGACGGGCGGGAAGGACACTTCCTCCTGCTCCGACATGGCCTGCAGCAGCTCGTAGCCGCTCAGGTCGGGCAGGTTCACGTCCATCACCATGCAGTCGAAGGTGCTGCTGCGCAGGTAGTCCAGCGCTGCCTTGGCATTTTCCACGCACACGATGTCCACACCGTCCGTGGCCAGCAGGGCGCGCACGCTCTCGCGCTGGCGCTCGTCGTCCTCGACCACGAGCACGCGGCGCATGCCCTGGGTGAATTTGGCCTCCAGCCGCTGCAGCGCCTGCACCAGCTCCTCGCGCTTGACGGGCTTGAGCGCATAGCCGATGGCGCCGCGGCCCATGGCCTCCTGCGAGTAGTCGGCCACCGAGACCACATGCACGGGAATGTGGCGCGTGGCCGGGTTGCGCTTGAGCTGGTCCAGCACCCCCAGGCCCGAGAAGTCGGGCAGGTTCACGTCCAGCACGATGGCGCTGGGCTGGTGCAGCGTGGCCGCAGCCAGGCCCTCGCCGGCAGTGTGTGCCAGGATGCAGTGGAAGTCCATCTCGCGCGCCAGATCGTTCAGGATGTTGGCGAAGCGCACGTCGTCTTCGATCACCAGGATGTTGCGCTCGCCCGCAGGACGCGCCACCGTCACCGGCAGGATGGCGGGCGCCGCAGGGGCGGTGGGCACCGGGCGCGCGGGCGCTGCCGCCTGTGCGGCGGGGGGGGCGCTGGCATGGTTCTGCGGTGCCTGCATGGCCATACCCGTGGAAGGCGCATCCAGCGGAACAGCATGGCGCGGCACCGTGAGCGTGAACTCGCTGCCCTGGCCCGGAGTGCTGCGGATGGCAATGCTGCCGCCCAGCAGGTGCGCCAGGTCGCGCGAGATCGACAGGCCCAGCCCCGTGCCGCCGTACTTGCGGTGCGTGCTGCCGTCGGCCTGGCGGAAGGCCTCGAAGATCAGTTCCTGCTGGTGCTCAGGGATGCCGATGCCGGTGTCGCGCACCGCAAAGGCCAGCATGTCGCCGGGCAGGGGCGAGACGTGCAGCGCCACGCTGCCCTGTTCCGTGAACTTCACGGCGTTGGAGAGCAGGTTCTTGATCACCTGGCCCAGGCGCAGGGCGTCGGTGTCCATGGTGGCTGGCACGCCCGGGTCCATGGTGACCGCCAGGGTCAGGCCCTTTTCCTCCGCGATCGGGCGCAGCGGATCGGCCAGAGACTGCATGGCGCGCGCGATGTCCACGGTCTCGATGTCGATGGTGGCCTGGCCGGCCTCGATCTTGGACAGGTCCAGGATGTCGTTGATCAGCGCCAGCAGGTCGTTGCCGGCCGAGGAGATGGTCTGCGCGTACTTCACCTGCTCGGCCGTGAGGTTGCCAGCCTTGTTGTCCGCCAGCAGCTTGGCCAGGATCAGCGTGGAGTTGAGCGGGGTGCGCAACTCGTGGCTCATGTTGGCCAGGAACTCGCTCTTGTACTGGCTGGTCTGCTCGATCTCGCGCGCTTTTTCGGTCAGGTCGGTCTGGGCGGCCAACAGTTCCTCGCGCTGGTTCTCCAACTGCTGGGTCTGCTCCTCGAGCTGGGCATTGGTCTGCTCCAGCTCGGTCTGCTGCAGTTCCATCTGCGCCTGTGATTCCTGCAGGATGCGGCTTTGCTGCTCCAGCTCTTCGTTGTTGACGCGCAGCTCCTCCTGCTGGGCCTGCAGTTCCTCGGACTGGCGCTGGGTTTCCTCGAGCAGGGCTTCGAGCCGGCTGCGGTCCTGGCCGGAGCGGATGGCCACGGCCAGCATCTCGGAGGCCTGCTGGAACAGCCGGTGCTCGAACTCGTCCACGGCACGGTAGAAACCCAACTCGATCACGGCGAAGACCTCGCCATTTTCGATGGCCGGTGCCACCAGCAGTTCGACCGGAGCCGAGACTCCGGTGCTGGACGAGACATCCAGGTGCCCGGCTGGCACGTTGCGCACGTGCAGCAATTCGCGCGAGCGCGCGCATTGGCCCACCAGGCCCTCTGCGTCCACCAGCTTCTGCGCCAGGCGCTCACGCGGCAGCGCGTAGCCGCCGAACAGCGTGAAGCCGCCGCCCTGCCCGTCGACGGCATAGGCTGCGCCCACCTTGGCGTTGAGGTAGGTGGCCAGGTACTCGAGCGCCAACTCGCCGATCTCCTCGACGCGGCGGTCGCCCTGCAGGCGCTGGGCCAGGCCGCTCAGTCCCGTCACCACCCAGTTCTGGCGCGCCTTCTGACGGTGCTCGCGCGCGGTCAGGGCGGCCGAGACGCAGATCAACGCCAGCAGCAGCAGCGAGCCGCCCCAGGAGTAGTAGGCCGACAGGGAGGTGGCCTCTTCCCAGCCGCGGCGGCGGTCTTCGAGCTCCTGGGTCTGCAGGCCTGCGAGGTCGGACGCGAGGTCGCGCACGCGGTCCATGATGTTCTTGCCCGCATCGCTGCGCACCAGGGCCATGGCGGCCTCTGTGTTGCCGGCCTTGCGCAGGTCCACGGTCTCGGCCAGCTCGGTGCGCTTTTGCCGGGCCAGGTCCTCGATCTGGACCACCAGACGGCGCTGGCCGGCGTTGCCCTCGGTACTGGCCTTGAGGGCCGTGAGCTGCCGGTCCAGCACATTCTGCGCGAGCAGGTAGGGTTGCAGGTAGGAGGCATCGCCCGTGAGCAGGTAGCCGCGCTGGCCGGTCTCCAGGTCCTTGAGCGCCGAGTGCACCAGCGACAGCTGGCGCATGGCCTGCGAGGTGCGGTCCATCGCGGCCACAGCGTCGGCCCGCACTTCGGAGGCCCGGTAGTTGACGAAGGCGATGACCAGCGTGGCGAGGGCCGCGACGATGAAGCCTGCCATCAGGCTCTTGGGGATGGCAAAGCGCTGGGCGGCCTGGGTACTCGGTGATCGGGGCATGCGGGGCAAGGTCCGGGTGAGGGGCAACCGGTCAATGTAACGGTTTTATACAAACTGCCGATGTAGGACATATCCTGCATGCCACCGCTCCCGCCGGTTCCAGTGGGCCCGGCCTGGCTGCTACATTCGGTGCGCCCGGGTGTATTGCCCCTGCCTCTTGCCTGCTGCCATGTCTGCACTTCCGCGAAGCCGCCTTTCCCTGTACCTCGACCTGATCCGCTGGGACCGGCCCGCCGGCTGGCTGGTCTGCCTGTGGCCCACGCTGAGCGCGTTGTGGATCGCGGCGGACGGCTTTCCGGGATGGCACCTGCTGGCCGTGTTCGTGCTGGGCACCTTCTTCATGCGCAGCGCGGGCTGCTGCATCAACGACGTGGCAGACCGCGACTTCGACCGCCATGTCAAGCGCACCGCGGCGCGCCCGGTGACCTCCGGGGCCGTTTCCGTCAAGCAAGCCCTGGCCCTGGGCGCCGTGCTGGCCCTGGTGTCCTTCGGACTGGTGCTCACCACCAATGCGGCGGCCATCGCCTGGTCGGTACCGGCCGTGCTCGTGGCCATTGCCTACCCGTTTTCCAAGCGCATCATCTCGATGCCGCAGGCGGTGCTGGGCATCGCCTTCAACTTCGGCATCGTCATTGCCTTTGCCGCCGTGCAGGGCCAGGTGCCGGCCGTGGCCTGGTGGATGTGGCTGGGCAACATGTTCTGGGTGCTGGCCTACGACACCGAGTACGCCATGGTCGACCGCGACGACGACCTCAAGATCGGCATCAAGACCTCGGCCATCACCCTGGGCCGCTTCGACGTGGCGGCCATCGTGCTGTTCTACCTGCTGTTCCTGGGTATCTGGGGCGTGGCGCTCGCACCCTACGGCCTGGGCCCGCTGTACTGGCTGGCCACGGCCGCCGCGCTGGCCCAGGGGGCCTGGCACTGGACGCTGATCCGCGGCCGCACGCGCGAAGGCTGCTTCAAGGCCTTCCGCGTCAACCACTGGCTGGGCGCCACGGTGTTTGCCGGCATTGCGGGCAGCTACCTGTGGCGCCAGATTGCTATCAACTAGATAGCAATCCAGGCTTTACTTCCCGAACTCATCACCCAGTTCGTGGGCGCGGTGCTCGGCAGCGCGCATGGCGCGCTCGAAGGCGGCGCCCACGCCGTCCTTTTCCATGGACTGCAGGGCGGCGTAGGTCGTGCCGCCCTTGGAGGTGACGCGCTCGCGCAGCGTGGCGGGCGGCTCGTCCGAGCGGCGCGCCAGCTCCGAAGCGCCCACGAAGGTGCCCACGGCCAGCCGGTGGGCCTGTTCGGCCGACAGGCCCATGGCCACGCCGGCACGCGTCATGGCCTCCATGAAATAGAAGGCATAGGCCGGGCCCGAGCCCGAGAGCGCCGTCACGGCATCGAGCTGCTTTTCGCTGTCCACCCACAGGTACTCGCCCGTGGTCGCCATGATGGCTTCCACACTCTGGCGCTCCGCGTCGGAGACACCGGGGCGGGCGTAGAGCGCGCTCATGCCCTTGCCCACCAGGGCGGGGGTGTTGGGCATGGTGCGCACGATGCGCTCGCTGGCGAGCCACTGGGCGATGCTGTCCGAGCGGATGCCGGCGGCCACGCTCAGGTGCAGGGCGTCCTCTGTGTGGGCACGGGCCTGGGCAGCTGCGTCCTTGAAGGTCTGGGGCTTGACGGCCCAGACGACGATGCGGGCGCGCTGCAAGGCCGGGCCGGCCTCGGCCTGGGCCTCGATCCCGTAGTTCTTGCGCAGGGCCTCGCGTGCCTGGTCCCAGGGCTCGACCACCTCGATCTGGCTGGCCGGGTGGCCCTGGCGCACCAGGCCGCCGATGATGGCGCTGGCCATGTTGCCACCGCCGATGAAGGCGATCACGGGAAGGGAAGGGGAGGCGGTGGTCTGGCTCATGGTATGCACAACGGGGAAACAAACTGCGGGGCCCTGATGGTAGCCGCACCGCCCTCAGCCGCCAGTCGGGTCATTCTGCGGTGGTTTGGCGCACCGCGCGTTCCCAGCGCTCCATGAGCTCGTGCGCGCGTGCCTTGCCCAGGGTGGGCAGGAAGCGCCGCTCGGCGCGCCACAGCTGCGACAGCTCGGCCGTGCTGCCGTACACGCCGCTGGACAGGCCCGCCAGGTAGGCCGCGCCCAGGGCCGTGGTCTCGATCACGGCGGGCCGCACCACCGGGATGCCCAGCAGGTCGGCCTGGAACTGCATCAGCAGGTCGTTGACACAGGCGCCGCCGTCCACACGCAGCTCGCTCACGGGCGCACCGCCGGCAGCCACGGCATCGCGGCTCATGGCCTGCAGCAGGGACGCGCTCTGGTAGGCAATGCTCTCCAGCGCCGCGCGCGCGATGTGGCCCAGGGTGGAGCCGCGCGTCAGGCCCGTGATGGTGCCGCGCGCGTCCGGCTTCCAGTAGGGTGCGCCGAGGCCGGTGAAGGCCGGCACCATCATCACGCCGCCCGAGTCGGGCACGCTCTGCGCGAGCGATTCGACCTCGCCGCTGGTGGAAATCGCGCGCAGGCCGTCGCGCAGCCACTGCACCACGGCCCCGCCCACGAAGACGCTGCCCTCCATCGCAAACTCGGTCTGCGTGCCGGCCTGGGCCGCGCTGGTGGTGAGCAGGCCGTTGCGCGAAGTCTGGAAGCTGCCGCCCGTGTGCATGAGCATGAAGCAGCCCGTGCCGTAGGTGTTCTTGGCCATGCCCGCGCTGAAGCAGGCCTGGCCGAACAGCGCGCTCTGCTGGTCGCCGGCGACGCCGCCCACGCGGATGGCATGGCCCAGCAGGTCTGGCGCCACATCGCAGAAGTGCGAGCTCGATGGCTGCACCTGCGGCATCAGCGCCTTGGGGATGCGCAGCAGCGCCAGCAGCTCGTCGTCCCACTGGTTGGTGTGCACATTGAACAGCATGGTGCGCGAGGCATTGCTCACGTCCGTCACATGCACCTCGCCATGCGTGAGCTGCCACATGAGCCAGCTGTCCACCGTGCCGAAGGCCAGTTCGCCGCGCTCGGCCTGTTCGCGCGCCCCGGGCACATGGTCCAGCAGCCACTGCAGCTTGGTGCCCGAGAAATAGGCGTCGATCAGCAGCCCCGTCTTGGCCTGGATGGTGCCGGCATGGCCCTGCTCGCGCAGTTGCGCGCAGGCTGGCTCGGCCCGGCGGTCCTGCCAGACGATGGCGTGGTGCATGGGCTGGCCGGTTTGGCGGTTCCACAGCACCGTGGTCTCGCGCTGGTTGGTGATGCCCACGGCGCGCACGGCGCTGGCCTGGATGTTCGCCTTCTCCAGCGCCTCGCGCGCCGTCGCCAGCTGGGTGCGCCAGATCTCCATCGGGTCGTGCTCCACCCAGCCGGGCTGCGGGTAGATCTGCGGCAGTTCGCGCTGGGCCAGGGCCACGATGTGGCCCTGTTCGTCGAAGACGATGCTGCGGGAGCTGGAGGTGCCTTGGTCGAGTGCGAGCAGGTAGGTCATGGGAACAAGGATAAGTCAGGCGGCGACCGTGCAGATGACTTCTGCATCCTGCAGCAGCATGGGAAAAGGCTCGGGCGGTGGTGCGTCGGTGAACAGGCGGTCTATCTGCGCCAGCGTGGCCAGCTGCACCATGGCCGGGCGGTTGAACTTGCTCTGGTCGGCTGCCAGCCAGACTTCGCGCGACTGCTTGATGATGGTCTGTGCCACCTTCACCTCGCGGTAGTCGAAGTCGCGCAGCGAGCCGTCGGGCTCGATGCCCGAGATGCCGATGAGCGCGATGTCCACGCGGAACTGGCGGATGAAGTCCACCGCCGCCTCGCCCACGATGCCGCGGTCGCGCGCGCGCACCACGCCGCCGGCCACGATGACCTCGCACTCCGGATTGCCGCTCAGGATGGCGGCGACATTCAGGTTGTTGGTGATCACGCGCAGGCCGCGGTGGTGCAGCAGCGCCTTGGCAATGGCCTCGGTGGTGGTGCCGATGTTCAGTATCAGCGAGCAGTCGTTGGGCACCTGTTCGGCCACGGCGCGCGCAATGCGCGCCTTGCCTTCGGCATGCAGGGTCTCGCGCTGGGTGTGGGCCAGGTTTTCCACCGTGGAGCTGGGCACGCGCACCCCGCCGTGGAAGCGCGTGAGCAGGCCCGATTCGGCCAGGCGCTGCACATCGCGGCGCACCGTCTGCAGGGTCACACCCAGGGTCTCGGCCAGCTGTTCGACGCTGGCCGATTTGCGCGCACGCACTTCTTCGAGGAGCAGGAGTTGTCGGGGATTCGTATTCACGCGGTCAAGGCAGCAAGAAAGAAGCCAATAGGGTGGCCGTACTTTAAATGGAACAAAAAGGAACACATTAAGGGTAAACCTTGATTTGAAACGATCACAAAAGAACAAGAATGAAAGGAATCGAAAACAAACGACCGCTGTGCGCCTGCGCCGGCGGTTTGGCATAACAGGCCTCTAGGGGGCGCAACGGAAAGGCGTGCGGGATGCAGCTGGCACTGGACAGCATCAGCAAGAGGGTGGGGGCGCAGACCTGGCTCCATGACATGAGCATGGCGCTGCACAGTGGCGCGGTGACGGTGCTGCTGGGCGCCACCCAGGCGGGCAAGACCAGCCTGATGCGCATCATGGCGGGGCTCGATGCGCCCACGGCAGGCACGGTGCGGGTCGACGGGGCGGATGTCACTGGCATGCCGGTGCGCGAGCGCAACGTGGCCATGGTCTACCAGCAGTTCATCAACTACCCCTCGATGAAGGTGGCCGACAACATCGCTTCGCCGCTCAAGCTGCGCGGCGAGAAGAACATCGACGCCAGGGTGCGCGAAATCGCGGCCCGCCTGCACATCGAGATGTTCCTGGAGCGCTACCCGGCCGAGCTCTCCGGCGGCCAGCAGCAGCGCGTGGCGCTGGCGCGGGCCCTGGCCAAGGGCGCGCCGCTGATGCTGCTCGACGAACCCCTGGTGAACCTGGACTACAAGCTGCGCGAAGAGCTGCGCGAAGAGCTCACGCAGCTCTTTGCTGCCGGCCAGTCCACCGTGGTCTATGCCACCACGGAGCCGGGCGAAGCCCTGCTGCTGGGCGGCTACACGGCTGTGCTCGACGAAGGCCGGCTGCTGCAGTACGGCCCCACGGCCGAAGTTTTCCATGCGCCCAATTCGCTGCGCGTGGCGCGTGCCTTCAGCGATCCGCCGATGAACCTGGTCGCCGCAACGGTGGTCGCACAAGGTGTGCAGCTGCAGGGGGGGGCGACGCTCGCCATCGCGCTGCCGCAGGGCACCTCTGCCGGCGGTGTCACCGTGGGCATTCGTGCCAGCGCCCTGCGGGTGCAGGCGCGTCCCGGCGACGTCAGTGTGAGTGGCAAGGTCGAACTGGCCGAGATCTCGGGTTCCGACACCTTCGTGCACGTGGATACCCCCTGGGGCGAGCTGGTGGCCCAGCTCACCGGTGTGCATTACTTTGAACTGGGCGCATCCCTGGCGCTGCACCTGGACCCGGCGCAGGCCTATGTCTTCGGCGCCGATGGCCGGCTGGTATGGGCGCCCGCGCGCCTGGGAGGGCGTTGAGATGGCACGCATCAGCCTGGACCTGGCGCACTCGTACAAGCCCAACCCGCAGCAGGACAGCGACTACGCCCTGCTGCCGCTCAAGATGGAGTTCGAGGACGGTGGCGCCTATGCGCTGCTCGGCCCCTCGGGCTGCGGCAAGACGACCATGCTCAACATCATGTCGGGCCTGCTCGTGCCCTCGCATGGCAAGGTGCTGTTCGATGGCCGCGACGTGACGCGTGCCAGCCCGCAGGAGCGCAACATCGCCCAGGTGTTCCAGTTCCCCGTGATCTACGACACCATGACGGTGGCCGAGAACCTGGCTTTCCCGCTGCGCAACCGCAAGGTGCCCGAAGACCAGATCAAGCAGCGCGTGGGTGCCATCGCCGAGATGCTGGAGATGAGCGGCCAGCTCAACCAGCGCGCCGCCGGCCTGGCGGCCGATGCCAAGCAGAAGATCTCGCTGGGCCGCGGTCTGGTGCGATCCGACGTGGCGGCCGTGCTGTTCGATGAACCGCTCACGGTGATCGATCCGCACCTCAAGTGGCAGTTGCGGCGCAAGCTCAAGCAGATCCACCACGAGCTCAAGCTGACCCTGATCTATGTGACGCACGATCAGGTCGAGGCGCTGACCTTTGCCGACCAGGTGGTGGTCATGACGCGCGGCCGTGCCGTGCAGGTGGGCTCGGCCGATGCGCTGTTCGAGCGCCCGGCGCATGTCTTCGTGGGCCACTTCATCGGCTCGCCGGGCATGAACTTCCTGCCCGCCCAGAGTGCCGCGGCGGCACTCTCGGTGGCCGGCCACCGCCTGGCGCTGCCGGCCGCACGCGCCCTGCCCGAGGGCGCGCTGCAGGTCGGCGTGCGCCCCGAGTACCTGGCCCTGGCGCAGCCCGAGCAGGCCGGCGCGCTGCCTTGCACGGTGGTGCAGGTGCAGGACATCGGCACCTACCTGATGCTGACGGCCAAGGTGGGTGAGCACACGCTCAAGGCGCGCTTTGCCCCCGAAACGCGCCTGCCCTCGGCCGGCGACACGGTCTGGCTGCAGGTGCTGGGCAGCCACACCTGCTTTTACCAAAATGAGGAGTTGCTGGCATGAGCGCCACGACCAAGCCCGTGAACCAGAAGGCCTGGTTCCTGATCCTGCCGGTGATCCTGTGCGTGGCCTTCTCGGCCATCCTGCCCCTGATGACCGTGGTCAACTACTCGGTGCAGGACATCATCTCGCCCGAGCGGCGCGTGTTCGTCGGCACCGAGTGGTTTGCCGCCGTGATGCGCGACGAGGAGCTGCACGCCGCCCTGTGGCGCCAGATCACCTTCTCGCTGGCCGTGCTGGCGGTGGAGATTCCGCTGGGCATCATGCTGGCGCTGTCCATGCCCGCGCAGGGCTGGAAGTCCTCGGCCGTGCTCGTCGTGGTGGCGCTGTCGCTGCTCATCCCCTGGAACGTGGTGGGCACCATCTGGCAGATCTACGGCCGGGCCGACATCGGGCTCATGGGCCGCATGCTGGAGGTGATGGGCATCGAGTACAGCTACACCGGCAATGCCACGCAGGCCTGGCTCACGGTGCTGCTGATGGACGTGTGGCACTGGACGCCGCTGGTCGCGCTGCTGGCCTTTGCCGGCCTGCGCTCCATCCCCGACGCCTACTACCAGGCCGCCCGCATCGACGGCGCCAGCAAGTTCGCGGTGTTCCGCTACATCCAGCTGCCCAAGATGCGCGGCGTGCTCATGATCGCCGTGCTGCTGCGCTTCATGGACAGCTTCATGATCTACACCGAGCCCTTCGTGCTCACGGGCGGCGGGCCGGGCAACGCCACCACCTTCCTGAGCCAGTACCTGACGACCAAGGCCGTGGGCCAATTCGACCTGGGCCCTGCCGCAGCGTTCTCGCTGATCTATTTCTTCATCATCCTGCTCCTGTGCTTCATCCTCTACAACTGGATGCAGCGCGTGGGCACCGCCAGCAACGAAGGGGCCGGCCATGAATGAAAAGCGCTTTCACAAGCGGTCGCTGTTCCTCGCGGCCTACCTGGTGTTCGCCGTGCTGCCCATCTACTGGATGGTCAACATGAGCTTCAAGACGAACGCGGAGATCCTCTCTACGTTCTCGTTCTTCCCGCAGCACTTCACCTGGGACAACTACAAGACCATCTTCACCGATGAGTCCTGGTACTCGGGCTACATCAACAGCCTGATCTACGTGGGCATCAACACGGTGATCTCGCTCACCGTGGCGCTGCCAGCGGCGTATGCCTTCTCGCGCTACCAGTTCATGGGCGACAAGCATGTGTTCTTCTGGCTGCTGACCAACCGCATGACGCCGCCGGCCGTGTTCCTGCTGCCCTTCTTCCAGCTGTACACCACCGTGGGTCTGATGGACACGCACATCGCCGTGGCGCTGGCGCACCTGTTGTTCAACGTGCCGCTGGCGGTGTGGATCCTGGAAGGCTTCATGAGCGGCATCCCGCGCGAGATCGACGAGACCGCCTACATCGACGGCTACAGCTTCCCGCGCTTCTTCGTGACCATCTTCCTGCCGCTCATCAAGGCCGGTGTGGGCGTGGCGGCGTTCTTCTGCTTCATGTTCAGCTGGGTGGAGCTGCTGCTGGCGCGCACGCTGACCAGCGTGAATGCCAAACCCATCGTGGCCACCATGACGCGCACCGTGAGCGCCTCGGGCATGGACTGGGCGACGCTGGCCGCGGCCGGCGTGCTCACCATCGTGCCCGGCGCCATCGTGATCTGGTTTGTGCGGCACTACATCGCGAAGGGTTTCGCGATGGGCCGGGTGTAAGGAGAGACCGACATGTTCGAGTGGATGGCCTGGACCCTGCCCGTGGCAGTGTTCTTCACGTGCATCGTGCTGATGCTGGTCGGCATGGCGGTGTGGGAGGTGAAGTCCCCCACCACCTTGCGCAAGGGTTTCCTGCCCCTGGAAACCACGCGCGGCGACCGCCTGTTCATCGGGTTGCTGACAGCGGCCTATGTGAACCTGATCTTCGTGGGGGTGAGCGGCAAGCTCGCGCAGTGGTTCGAGCTGGGTGCGGACCCGTCGGTCTGGTACAGCTTCGTGCTGTCCATGCTGCTGCTCGCCCTGATCATGCGCAAAGGCTGACGCGCGCGCATCCCACAGTTCCCGTTGCACGGCTCAACCCTTCCCCGGAGCCGGGCGACCCATGTGCATCCAAAGGGGAGTGACTATGAGGAGACAGGCACTATGAAGACGCGGTATACAGCGCTGGCATTGGCGGTAGCGGTTCTGGCCGGGCAGTCGGCCATGGCCGGCGAGGCCGAGGCCAAGAAGTGGATCGACAGCGAGTTCCAGCCCTCCACGCTGAGCAAGGACCAGCAGATGGCCGAGATGAAGTGGTTCATCGACGCTGCCAAGAAGCTCCAGGGCAAGGGGGTCAAGGAGATCTCCGTGGTCTCCGAGACCATCACCACCCACGAATACGAATCCAAGACCCTGGCCAAGGCCTTCGAGGAAATCACGGGCATCAAGGTCAAGCACGACCTGATCCAGGAAGGCGACGTGGTCGAGAAGCTGCAGACCTCGATGCAGTCGGGCAAGTCGATCTATGACGGCTGGATCTCGGACTCGGACCTGATCGGTACCCACTACCGCTATGGCAAGGTCATGAGCCTGACCGACTACATGGGCGGCGCGGGCAAGGAATACACCAACCCGGGCCTGGACCTCAAGGACTTCATCGGCACCAAGTTCACCACGGCGCCCGATGGCAAGCTCTACCAACTGCCCGACCAGCAGTTCGCCAACCTGTACTGGTTCCGCGCCGACCTGTTCGACCGCAAGGACATCAAGGACAAGTTCAAGGCCAAGTACGGCTACGACCTGGGCGTGCCGCTGAACTGGAGCGCCTACGAGGACATCGCCGAGTTCTTCACCAACGACGTGAAGAACATCGACGGCAAGCCGATCTATGGCCACATGGACTACGGCAAGAAGGACCCCTCGCTGGGCTGGCGTTTCACCGATGCCTGGCTGTCCATGGCCGGCACCGCCGACATCGGCGCGCCCAACGGCCTGCCGATCGACGAGTGGGGCATCCGCGTGGCCGATGACAAGTGCACGCCGGTGGGCGCCTCGGTGGCCCGTGGCGGCGCAACCAACTCGCCTGCCGCCGTCTATGCGCTGACCAAGTACGTGGACTGGATGAAGAAGTACGCGCCCAAGGAAGCCACGGGCATGACCTTCGGCGAAGCCGGCCCCGTGCCTGCCCAGGGCCAGATCGCGCAGCAGATCTTCTGGTACACCGCCTTCACGGCCGACATGACCAAGCCCGGCCTGCCCGTGGTGAATGCCGACGGCACGCCCAAGTGGCGCATGGCCCCCGGCCCGAACGGCCCCTACTGGAAGCAGGGCATGCAGAACGGCTACCAGGACGTGGGCTCCTGGACCTTCTTCAAGGACCACGATGCCAACAAGACCGCTGCCGCCTGGCTGTACGCCCAGTTCGTGACGGCCAAGACCACCTCGCTCAAGAAGACCCTGGTGGGCCTGACCCCGATCCGCGAAAGCGACATCCAGTCCAAGGCCATGACGGACGCTGCGCCCAAGCTCGGCGGCCTGGTCGAGTTCTACCGCAGCCCCGCCCGCGTGGCCTGGTCGCCCACCGGCACCAACGTGCCCGACTACCCCAAGCTGGCCCAGCTGTGGTGGAAGAACGTGGCCCAGGCCGTCACGGGTGAGAAGACGCCCCAGGGCGCGATGGACACGCTGGCCGATGAGATGGATCAGGTGATGGCCCGCCTGGAGCGCGCCGGCATGGCCAAGTGCGCGCCCAAGCTCAACCCCAAGAGCGCGCCCACCAAGTGGCTGAGCGACAAGCAGGCCCCCTGGGCCAAGCTGGCCAACGAGAAGCCCAAGGGCGAAACCATTGCCTACGACAAGCTGCTGCAGGCCTGGAAGGACGGCAAGGCGCGCTGAGCGGCCGCCGGCCCGGGGAGGCCGGCCCTCTCTCTCTCTATATAGATAGATGAGAGGAGGGGGCTGGCCTCCCTTTCTCTCCCCCGAACCTGCGGCGGCGGGTGGTCCACAAGGCCAATCCCGCTCCGCAGGTGTCAAGAATTTAAGGGTTAACCCTGGGCTCAACCCCGTGCCTGTGGACAATCGCTACCTATGACCCACGTTTCTTCCCCCTTGCCCACGCGGCGCTCCGACCTTCTCGACCGCCTTGCCGAACCCCGCCAGTACGACCTGGCCGTGATCGGAGGCGGTGCGACGGGCCTGGGCGTGGCGCTCGATGCGGCGGCCCGGGGTTTCAGCGTGGTGCTGGTCGATTCGCACGATTTCGCCAAGGGGACCTCCTCGCGTGCCACCAAACTGGTGCACGGGGGCGTGCGCTACCTGGCCCAGGGCAACATCGCGCTGGTGCGCGAGGCCCTGCACGAGCGCACCACCTTGCTCAACAACGCCCCCCACCTGGCCCAGCCCCTGGCCTTTGTGATGCCCTCCTACAAGGTCTGGGAGACGCCGTTCTACGGCATGGGCCTGATGATGTACGACGCCCTGGCCGGCAAGGCGGGCCTGGGGGCCACCCAGTTCCTGGGCCGTGCCAAGACCCTGCAATGCCTGCCCAATGCCCGCCAGGACGGGCTCAAGGGCGGTGTGAAGTACTGGGACGGCCAGTTCGACGACGCCCGCCTGGCCCTGGCGCTGGCCCGCACGGCCGCAGCCAGGGGGGCGCTGCTGGTGAATTACTGCCCTGCCACCTCCCTGGTGCACGAGAACGGCAAGGTGGCCGGCTTCGTCTGCGAAGACAGCGCCAGCGGCCGCCAGTTCACGGTGCGCGCCAAGGCCGTGGTCAATGCCACAGGCGTCTGGGTCGATGCCCTGCGCCAGATGGATGGCGAGGCCATCGGCCGCCCGGTCAAACCCATCGTGGCGCCCAGCCAGGGGGTGCACATCGTGGTGGACCGCGAGTTCCTGCCCTCCGACCACGCCCTCATGGTGCCCAAGACGGCCGATGGCCGGGTGCTGTTTGCCGTGCCCTGGCTGGGCAAACTGATCCTGGGGACCACCGACAGCCCGCGCCAGGACGTGGTGCGCGAACCCCAGGCCTTCAAGGAAGAGGTGGCCTTCATCCTTGACGAGGCCGCCCGCTACCTCACCCGTGCCCCCAAGGCGGCGGACATCCGCAGCATCTGGGTGGGCCTGCGCCCCCTGGTCAAGCCGCAGGACGACGATGGCGACAACACCAAGAAGATCAGCCGCGAGCACACCGTGCTGGCCAGCAAGAGCGGCCTGGTGACGGTGACCGGTGGCAAATGGACCACCTACCGGGCCATGGCCGAGGATGTGTTGCAAAAATGCGTCACCGTGGGCCTGCTGCCGGAAAAGGCCGCGGGCGTCACCAACCAGCTGCCCCTGGTGGGCACGCCCGGAGAGCCCGTGCGCCACCGCATCAGCGACGCCCAGGGCCTGCACTCCTACGGGGCCGAGGCCGGCGCCGTGCAGGCGCTGCCAGGGGCGGGCGTGGACCTCGGAGGCGGCCTGACCGAGGCCATGGTGCGCTTTGCCGCGCGCCATGAATACGCCTGCACGGTCGAAGATGTGCTGGCGCGCCGCTCGCGCATGCTGTTCCTGGACGCCCGCCAGGCCATCGCCTGCGCCCCCCGGGTCGCCGCCCTCCTGCAGGAGGAACTGGGCGCCGATCCGCAACTGGATGCATTTTTGTCACTCGCCGAGCAGTATCTGCACGCGCCGATGTGATAGGCACTTGACTTCGGGTTTCCCCTTTGCAATAATCGAGGGCTTCGCGTTTCCTGCGTGAAGTTTCTGCCCAGCGGGAAGTGCTGCAAATGGTTTGCGGTGCGGACGACGGGCCCAAGACTGACTGGCTGATTGGCAGCCCTTGAGAAGTTCTCTGGGGCCCTGGTCTTCTGGTGCAAGTTGGGAATATTGAAATGATCCAGACAGAATCTCGGTTAGAGGTTGCCGACAATACCGGCGCCAAGTCCGTCCTTTGCATCAAGGTGCTGGGTGGCTCGAAGCGTCGCTATGCAAGCGTTGGCGACATCATCAAAGTGAGCATCAAAGAAGCTGCTCCGCGCGGCCGCGTCAAAAAGGGCGAGGTCTACAGCGCAGTGGTGGTGCGTACGGCGAAGGGCATTCGCCGCGGCGACGGCTCGCTCGTCAAATTCGATGGCAACGCTGCGGTGTTGCTGAATGCAAAGTTGGAGCCTATCGGCACCCGCATCTTTGGACCCGTGACGCGTGAACTGCGTACCGAGAAGTTCATGAAGATCGTGTCCCTGGCTCCTGAAGTTCTCTAAGGACTCGCCATGAACAAGATTCGCAAGGGCGACGAAGTCATCGTGCTGACCGGGCGCGACAAGGGCAAGCGCGGCACCGTTTCGCTGCGCAAGGATGACTCCCACCTCGTCATCGACGGCATCAACCTGGTCAAGAAGCACGCCAAGCCGAACCCCATGAAGGGTACGACGGGCGGCATCGTGGAAAAGGCCATGCCTATCCACCAGTCCAATGTTGCCATCTTCAATGCGGCCACCGGCAAGGCTGACCGCGTGGGCATCAAGGTGCAGGCTGACGGCACGCGCGTTCGCGTGTTCAAGTCCAGCGGCGCCGAAATCAAGGCGGCCTAAGGGGTAAACATGGCACGACTCCAAGAAATCTACCGCGACAAGATCGCTCCCGAACTGACCAAGCAGTTCGGCTACACCTCGCCCATGCAGGTTCCCCGTCTGACCAAGATCACGCTCAACATGGGTGTGAGCGAAGCCGTGTCGGACAAGAAGGTGATGGACAACGCCGTGGCTGACCTGACCAAGATCGCTGGTCAGAAGCCCGTGGTGACCAAGGCCAAGAAGGCTATCGCCGGTTTCAAGATCCGCGAAGGCCAGGCCATCGGTTGCATGGTCACGCTGCGCGGCGTGCAGATGTATGAGTTCCTGGATCGTTTCGTGACCGTGGCTCTGCCCCGCGTGCGTGACTTCCGTGGTATCTCTGGCCGCGCTTTCGACGGCCGTGGCAACTACAACATCGGTGTCAAGGAACAGATCATTTTCCCTGAGATCGAGTACGACAAGGTCGACGCACTGCGCGGTCTCAACATCAGCATCACCACGACGGCCAAGTCCGATGAAGAAGCCAAGGCGCTTCTCGCCGGTTTCCGTTTCCCCTTCAAGAACTGAGGCAGGGTATGGCTAAAGTAGCTTTGATCCAGCGCGAACTGAAGCGCGAAAAACTGGCCGCCAAGTACGCAACGAAGTATGCGGAACTGAAGGCGATCGCCGGTGACGCCAAGCGCAGCGACGAAGAGCGTGATGCAGCCCGCCTGGGTCTGCAGAAGCTCCCCCGCAACGCGAACCCCACGCGCCAGCGCAACCGTTGCGAAATCACCGGTCGCCCACGCGGTACCTTCCGTCAATTCGGTCTGGCCCGCGCCAAGATCCGTGAACTGGCTTTTGCAGGCGACATCCCCGGTGTCACCAAGGCCAGCTGGTAAGCAGGCAGGAGAATTACAACATGAGCATGAGTGATCCTATCGCTGACTTGCTGACCCGCATCCGCAATGCACAGATGGTCTCCAAGGCCACGGTGCTGGTGCCTTCTTCCAAGGTGAAGGTTGCCATCGCCCAGGTGCTGAAGGACGAGGGTTATATCGACGGATTCCAGGTCAAGACCGAATCCGGCAAGTCCGAACTCGAAATCGCCCTGAAGTATTACGCTGGTCGTCCGGTGATTGAGCGCATCGAGCGCGTCAGCCGCCCTGGCCTGCGTGTGTACAAGGGCCATGATTCCATTCCACAAGTCATGAACGGTCTGGGTGTGGCAATCGTCACGACGCCCAAGGGCGTGATGACCGACCGCAAGGCGCGCGCAACCGGTGTCGGTGGCGAAGTGCTGTGCTACGTGGCCTAACCCGCGGCATTGAGGAGAAACTGAAATGTCCCGAGTAGGAAAAATGCCCGTGACCATCCCCGCAGGCGTGGATGTGTCCGTTAAAGATGACCAGATCTCCGTCAAGGGGACTGGTGGCTCCCTGTCGCTGGCGCAGAACGTGCTGGTGAAGGTGTCGAACAAGGACGGCAAGCTCAGCTTCGAGCCCGTCAACGACTCCCGTGAAGCCAATGCCATGAGCGGCACGATCCGCCAGCTCGTCAACAACATGGTTGTTGGCGTGAGCAAGGGCTTTGAGAAGAAGCTGACGCTGATCGGCGTGGGCTACAAGGCCGCCGCATCTGGCGCCAAGCTCAACCTGGCTGTCGGCTATTCGCACCCCGTCAACATCGAGATGCCTGCTGGCATCACGGTGGCCACCCCCACGCCCACGGAAGTGGTTGTGAAGGGCGCCGACCGCCAACGTGTTGGCCAAATTGCCGCTGAGATCCGTGCTGTTCGTCCACCCGAGCCCTACAAGGGCAAGGGTATCCGCTATGCGGACGAGAAGATCACGATCAAAGAGACCAAGAAGAAGTAAGGAGCTGCAGCATGTTGACCAAGAAAGAGCAGCGTCTTCGTCGTGCACGCCAGACCCGCATCCGCATTGCCCAGCAAGGCGTTGCCCGTCTGACCGTGAACCGTACGAACCTCCACATCTACGCCAGCGTCATCTCCGGCGACGGCAGCAAGGTGCTGGCAAGTGCCTCCACCGCAGAAGCCGACGTCCGCAAGGAACTCGGCGGCTCTGGCAAGGGTGGCAATGCCGCCGCTGCCACGGCCATCGGCAAGCGCATCGCTGAAAAGGCGAAGGCAGCCGGTGTCGAGAAGGTTGCGTTCGACCGCTCGGGCTTTGCCTACCACGGTCGCGTCAAGGCCCTGGCCGATGCAGCCCGCGAAGCGGGTCTGCAGTTCTAAGCGGAACGGAATACAAAATGGCTAAATTTCAACCCAAGGTGCAAGACGAAGGTCGTGACGACGGTCTGCGCGAAAAAATGATCGCGGTCAACCGCGTGACCAAAGTCGTGAAGGGCGGCCGTATCCTCGGCTTCGCTGCACTGACTGTGGTCGGCGACGGTGATGGCCGCGTGGGCATGGGCAAGGGCAAGTCCAAGGAAGTGCCTGCTGCCGTGCAAAAGGCAATGGAAGAAGCCCGCCGCAACATGGTGAAGGTGTCGCTCAAGAACGGCACGATCCACCACAACGTGACGGGTCACCACGGCGCTGCCGTCGTGATGATGGCTCCCGCCCCCAAGGGTACCGGTATCATCGCCGGCGGCCCGATGCGCGCCGTCTTCGAAGTGCTGGGTGTGACCGACATCGTGGCCAAGAGCCATGGTTCGTCGAACCCCTACAACATGGTCCGCGCCACTTTTGACGCCCTGGTGAACTCCACGACGCCTTCGCAAGTGGCAGCCAAGCGCGGCAAAACGGTCGAAGACATCTTCGCCTGATTGGAGCTGTAATGACTACGCAACAAACCGTCAAGATTCAACTGGTGCGCAGCCCTATCGGCACCAAGGAATCGCACCGCGCCACCGTCCGTGGCCTGGGTCTGCGCAAGCTGAACAGCGTCAGCGAGTTGAAGGACTCGCCCGAAGTGCGCGGCATGATTAACAAGATCAGCTACCTGGTCAAAATCGTCTGAGAGATAGATCATGGAACTCAATAGCATCAAGCCCGCAGACGGCGCCAAGCATGCCAAGCGCCGCGTAGGCCGTGGTATCGGCTCCGGCCTGGGCAAGACCGCTGGCCGTGGTCACAAGGGCCAGAAGTCCCGCTCGGGTGGCTACCACAAGGTGGGTTTCGAAGGCGGTCAAATGCCTCTGCAACGCCGTCTGCCCAAGCGTGGCTTCAAGTCGCAGTCGCTCAAGTTCAACGCCGAAGTCACGCTGTCCGACCTGGACAAGCTGGGCCTGGCCGAAGTGGACGTGCTTGCTCTGAAGCAAGCCGGCCTGATCAGCGAGCTGGCCAAGGTGGTGAAGGTCATCAAGAGCGGTGCTCTGTCCAAGGCTGTCAAGCTGACGGGCGTGGGCGCTACTGCGGGTGCCAAGGCGGCTATCGAAGCTGCCGGCGGCAGCCTGGCCTGATTTTGGTTCTGAAAGAAGGTACCTGTGGCTACTAGCGCAGCTCAAATTGCAAAGACCGGCAAGTTCGGCGACCTGCGTCGCCGCCTGGTTTTTCTGTTGCTCGCGCTGGTCGTTTACCGCATCGGGGCGCATATCCCCGTGCCCGGTATCGACCCAGCCCAGTTGCAGCAGCTGTTCAGCGGCCAGCAAGGCGGCATCCTGAACCTGTTCAACATGTTCTCGGGTGGTGCGCTCTCGCGCTTCACCGTCTTTGCACTGGGGATCATGCCGTACATCTCGGCATCGATCATCATGCAACTGATGACCTACGTGGTCCCGACATTTGAGCAGCTCAAGAAGGAAGGCGAAGCCGGCCGCAGGAAGATCACCCAGTACACGCGCTACGGCACGCTGGGCCTGGCCATTTTCCAGTCGCTCGGCATCGCCGTGGCACTGGAAAGCTCGGCCGGCCTGGTGCTCAGCCCCGGCATGGGTTTCCGCATCACGGCCATGGTCAGCCTCACGGCTGGCACCATGTTCCTGATGTGGCTCGGCGAGCAGATCACGGAGCGTGGTCTTGGCAACGGCATCTCGATCCTGATCTTTGCAGGTATCGCGGCTGGTCTGCCAAGCTCCATCGGTGGCCTGCTGGAGCTGGTGCGCACGGGTGCGATGAGCATCCTCGCCGCCATCTTCATCGTGCTGGTGGTTGCTGCGGTGACCTACTTCGTGGTGTATGTGGAACGTGGCCAGCGCAAGATCCTCGTGAACTATGCGCGCCGGCAGGTGGGTAACAAGGTCTATGGTGGTCAATCGTCCCACCTGCCCTTGAAGCTGAACATGGCAGGTGTGATTCCTCCCATCTTCGCTTCGTCCATCATCCTGCTGCCAGCCACCGTGGTGAACTGGTTCAGTGCCGGGGAGTCGATGCGCTGGTTGCGCGACATCTCTGCGGCCCTGACGCCTGGTCAGCCGGTGTATGTGATGTTCTATGCTGCTGCGATCATCTTCTTCTGCTTCTTCTACACGGCGCTGGTCTTCAACAGCCGTGAGACGGCAGACAACCTGAAGAAGAGCGGTGCGTTCATTCCCGGGATCCGTCCTGGTGAACAGACGGCCCGCTATATCGACAAGATTCTTGTGCGACTGACACTGGCGGGGGCGATCTACATCACCTTCGTCTGCCTGCTGCCCGAGTTCTTGATCCTGAAGTACAACGTACCGTTTTACTTTGGTGGAACTTCGCTGTTGATCATTGTGGTGGTCACCATGGACTTCATGGCCCAGGTGCAGAACTACATGATGTCGCAACAGTACGAATCGCTGCTCAAGAAAGCCAATTTCAAGGGCAATCAGGGCGGTTGATGGGTTCGACAGGGTCTGGGTGCACAATGCGCCCGGGCTCTGGAAGCAAGGTTTGAGTTGGTTGGCGCCCCACGATTTTGTAGCGGGCACAAAGATTGTGTTCCGTGCAAGACAAGCCGGGACGGATGGAAAAGTTTTAGGAGAATTGCAATGAGAGTTTCGGCTTCGGTCAAAAAAATCTGCCGCAACTGCAAGATCATCCGCCGCAAGGGTGTGGTGCGCGTGATCTGCACGGATCTGCGCCACAAGCAGCGCCAGGGTTGATTGGAAAGTATTAGAGGACGCATATGGCACGTATCGCTGGCATCAACATTCCGCCCCACAAGCATGCGGAAATCGGCTTGACCTCCATTTTCGGGATCGGTCGCACACGCGCTCGCAAGATTTGCGAAGCAACCGGTATCGCTTACTCCAAGAAGATCAAGGATCTGACGGACAGCGATCTGGAAAAGATTCGCGAGCAGATCGAGCAATTCACCATTGAAGGTGACCTGCGCCGCGAAACCACCATGAACATCAAGCGCTTGATGGACATTGGCTGCTACCGTGGTTTCCGCCATCGTCGTGGTCTGCCGATGCGTGGTCAGCGTACCCGTACCAATGCACGCACCCGCAAGGGCCCGCGCAAGGGTGCTGCTGCACTGAAGAAATAAAGAGATTGAAAGATCAATATGGCCAAGTCTCCAGCCAATAACGCAGCACAGCGCGTTCGCAAGAAGGTTCGCAAGAACGTGTCGGACGGCATTGCCCACGTGCATGCTTCGTTCAACAACACGATCATCACGATCACGGACCGCCAGGGCAACGCCCTGTCGTGGGCCTCGTCGGGTGGCCAAGGCTTCAAGGGCTCGCGCAAGTCCACGCCTTTCGCAGCCCAGGTGGCTTCGGAAGTGGCTGGCCGCGCCGCCATCGACCAAGGCATCAAGAACCTGGATGTCGAGATCAAGGGCCCAGGTCCTGGTCGCGAATCCTCGGTGCGTGCACTGGGTGCCCTGGGCATCCGCATCACGTCGATCTCCGATGTGACGCCGGTTCCGCACAACGGCTGCCGCCCTCAAAAGCGCCGTCGTATCTAATTTTCACAAGCCCACCGCCGCCTGCGTACGCGAGAGCGACACAGGCGGCTCCCGCACTGGTTTGCGGTAGATGACATAAAGGAAGTTCAAGTGGCACGTTACCTCGGCCCCAAGGCCAAACTCTCCCGCCGTGAAGGCACCGACCTGTTCCTCAAGAGCGCCCGTCGCTCCATTGCGGACAAGTGCAAGTTCGACTCCAAACCCGGTCAGCACGGCCGCACCTCCGGTGCCCGCACGTCCGACTACGGCCTGCAGCTGCGCGAAAAGCAGAAGGTCAAGCGCATGTACGGCATCCTGGAAAAGCAGTTCCGCCGCTACTTCGAGACCGCTGACAGCCGCAAGGGCAACACCGGCGCCAACCTGCTGTTCCTGCTGGAATCGCGTCTGGACAACGTCGTGTACCGCATGGGCTTTGGCTCCACGCGTGCAGAAGCCCGCCAGCTGGTGTCGCACTGCGCCATCACGGTGAACGGCAAGTCGGTCAACATCCCTTCGTACCTGGTCAAGGTCGGCGATGTCGTGGCCGTGCGCGAAAAGTCCAAGAAGCAGAACCGCATCGTCGAAGCCCTGCAACTGGCTGCACAGGTTGGCATGCCCGCCTGGGTGGACGTCAATGCCGACAAGGCAGAAGGCGTGTTCAAGAAGGTGCCAGACCGCGACGAGTTCGGTGCCGACATCAACGAATCGCTGATCGTTGAGTTGTACTCGCGCTAATCGCTAGTTCGAATCACATTTCGAAAAAACCGTACCTGAACCGCGAGGCATCGCGGTTTAGGCGCTTCACCAGCCTTACCGGTGTAACGAGCTGGGGGTATTGAGAGGAAGTCTGAATGCAAACCAATTTGCTGAAACCCAAGGCGATCAATGTCGAGCAGCTTGGCCACAACCGTGCCAAGGTCGCGCTGGAGCCGTTCGAGCGTGGTTACGGCCACACGCTGGGCAACGCCATTCGGCGCGTCCTGCTCTCGTCCATGGTGGGTTACGCAGCGACGGAAGTCACCATTGCAGGCGTTCTGCACGAGTACTCGTCGATCGACGGTGTCCAGGAAGATGTGGTCAACATCCTTCTGAACCTCAAGGGCGTGGTGTTCAAGCTGCACAACCGTGACGAAGTCACGCTGAGCCTGCGCAAGGATGGTGAAGGCGTGGTGACCGCGCGCGACATCCAGACGCCCCACGACGTCGAGATCGTCAACCCCGACCACGTGATCGCCACGCTGTCGCAGGGCGGCAAGCTGGACATGCAGATCAAGGTGGAAAAGGGCCGTGGCTACGTGCCGGGCAACCTGCGCCGCTATGCCGATGAATCGACCAAGTCGATCGGCCGCATCGTGCTGGACGCATCGTTCTCCCCCGTGAAGCGCGTGAGCTACACCGTGGAAAGCGCCCGTGTGGAACAGCGCACCGACCTGGACAAGCTGGTCGTCGAGATCGAGACCAATGGCGCCATCACGGCCGAAGACGCCGTGCGCGCATCGGCCAAGATCCTGGTGGAACAGCTGGCCGTGTTCGCACAGCTGGAAGGTGGCGAGCTGGCTGCGTTCGACGCGCCTGCAGGCCCACGCGGCAATGCCACGTTCGATCCTATCCTGCTGCGCCCTGTGGACGAGCTGGAGCTGACCGTGCGTTCCGCCAACTGCCTGAAGGCCGAGAACATCTACTACATCGGTGACCTGATCCAGCGCACCGAGAACGAGCTGCTCAAGACGCCTAACCTGGGCCGCAAGTCGCTCAACGAAATCAAGGAAGTGCTCGCCTCGCGTGGTCTCACGCTGGGCATGAAGCTCGAGAACTGGCCACCAGCAGGCCTGGACAAGCGTTAAACAAACGCTATAATCCCGAGTTCCCCAAAAGCTGGGGAGCCCGGTTTTGGGTCCCCCGCGAGGGGGACTTTTCGTTCCTGAAGCAGGGATCCCTGTGCAAGGAGCAGTGCCTCGGACAGTACCTGACACGGCTGGCCGATTTAATTACACAGACAGTAGAAGGAAAGCACCATGCGCCACGGACACGGCCTCCGCAAACTCAACCGCACCAGCTCGCACCGCCTCGCGATGCTGCAGAACATGATGAACTCGCTCATCGAGCACGAGGCCATCAAGACCACCGTCCCCAAGGCCAAGGAACTGCGCCGCGTGGTCGAGCCCATGATCACCCTGGCCAAGGTCGACACCGTCGCCAACCGCCGCCTGGCCTTCAACCGCCTGCGCGACCGCGACAGCGTGACCAAGCTGTTCAACGACCTGGGCCCCCGCTTCAATGCGCGCCCCGGTGGCTACACCCGTATCCTGAAGATGGGCTTCCGTGTTGGCGACAACGCGCCCATGGCACTGGTTGAATTGGTCGACCGTGCTGAAGAAAAAACTGAAAATTCTTCGGCTGCAGCCGCTGAATAAGGTATATAATTCAATCTTGCCGCGCGATGGAGCAGTCTGGTAGCTCGTTGGGCTCATAACCCAAAGGTCGGAGGTTCAAATCCTCCTCGCGCAACCAATATTGCAAAAAGCCCACTTTCGAGTGGGCTTTTTTGTTTCTGGCGTTGGCAGTCTCACTGGGGATGCTGGTGCCGGAATTCCTGGGTCTTGCCGCCATAGCCATAGGCCGTGGCGCGCACATCCTGCACGTAGATATAGCTTTCCTCGTGCAGCTCGCCCAGCAGGCCCTGGAAGGCCGCGAACACCTCAGCGATGTAGCGCGCCTTCTCGGCCTTGGTGTTGGTCTCGTCCACGACCTTGATATCGAGGTAGACGCTGCGCTTGCCCTGGGCGGCCAGGCTGCTGCCGCCCACGATCCAGTCCTCGGGGTGCACGTAGGACACGGTCACGGCCGTGATCTTCGGGTTCTTGCCCAGGATGCGGGTGGTCAGATCGAGCAGCGTGTCCGAGATGCGCTGCGACAGGGCGACCGAGCGTTCGGCCGAGACTTTGACGTTGATGATGGGCATGGAAAACTCCTTGTCAGTGAATGCCTTGGTAGGTGCCTCCACTGTAGTTTTCGGCCCGGTTTCTGGACACGGCGCCCGGCAGGAAGCGGCTTTGCAATGGCTGCAAAGCCCGCTGCTCTGGGCATGCCTCAGGCGGGCGCGATGGCCTGCCGGCGGATGAAGCGCCCGGCCCGCGCCCCGGTGGCGCGGCCTTCGGCGGTGTAGCTCAGCACCCCGTTTACCCACACCCGTTCGATCCCTTCGCTGAACTGCACGGGCTGCTCGTAGCTCGCGGTATCGCGCACGCGCGCCGGGTCGAACACCACCACATCGGCCATGAGGCCCGGGGCCAGTCGGCCCCGCTCGCCGATGCGAAAGCGCTGAGCCGACAGGCCCGTCATCTTGTGGATGGCTTCCTCCAGCCGCAGCAGGCCCTTCTCGCGCCAGTAGCAGGCCAGCACGCGCGGGAAGGCGCCCCACAGGCGGGGGTGGGGCCGTTCGTCATGCGGCAGGCCGTCCGATCCGATCATGGCCAGCGGGTGCGCGATCACGCGCTCCACATCGTCCTCGCGCATCTGGAAGTAGCAGGCCCCGCCCGGCTGCAGCCTGTCACAGGCCGCCTGTTCGGTCATGCCCCATTCGCGCGCGATGTCCTTGAGGTAGCGGCCCACCATCTCCGGGTGGGGCTGGCTGCCGGTGATCAGGATGTCGATCACACCGTCCACCAGGTCGGTGCGCAGCACCGTGGAGCCTGCGGTGTAGGGATACACGTCCAGGCTGATGGGCTGGCCCTGGGCCAGCGACTCGATCAGCGGCAGGGTTTCGCGCGTGCGGCCCCAGTTCGAGGCACCGGCGCATTTGTGGTGCGACAGCACCAGCGGCAGACCGGCCTGGCGCGCCGTCTGGGCCGCTTCCTGCAGTGCAGGCAGGATGCCTGCCAGCTCGTCGCGGATGTGGGTGGCATAGACGCCGCCATTGCGCGCGGCCACGCTGGCCAGCTCCGTCAGCTCCGTGAGGTCGGCCGCATAGGCCTCCTTGTAGAACACGCCGGACGACAGGCCCAGTGCGCCTGCGTCCATGGCCTCCTGCATGTCGGCGGCCATGGCGGCGCGCTCGCTGGCCGTGGCGGCCTGCCCCAGGTCGGCGAGGTGGCGCATGCGCAGGGCGGTGTGGCCCAGCAGCGCCGCCACGTTCACGCCGGGCTGCGCGGCGTCCACCGCGCGCGCATAGTCGGCCATGCCCGCATGGCGGAACTGGCGCGTGCCCAGCAGCGACAGCGGCGCTGCAGGCGCATCGGTCATCACCGGTGCCAGCGAGATGCCGCAGTTGCCCACGATCACCGTGGTCACGCCCTGCGAGAGCTTGGGCAGCATGTCGGGCGCGTCGATGGCCGCGGCATCGTCGTGGGTGTGCACATCGATGAAGCCGGGGGCGATCACCCGGCCCGTGCAGTCCACGGTCTCCAGTGCCATGCCGTCGAGCAGGCTGCGGTCGATGCCGCCGGGAGCGGCCAGCGCCACGATGCGCTCGCCTGCCAGCAGCAGGTCGCCCACCCACCCGGGGCGGTCCGTGCCGTCGATGAGGGTTCCGTTCTTCAGAAGAGTCGCTTGCGTTGCTGCCATCAATGGTCTTTCTGGCCCGGCTTGTGCATGCCCGGGCCGTGGTCCATGGCGCCGGAGTATTCGGCGCTGTCGAACCCGTGTTTGTGCAAAAGCTGCTTGAACTGCTGCAGCCCGCGCGTGGCCACTGGCCCCAGCTGCTGCGCCAGGCGCACCATGAGGATCTCGATCACCACCAGGTGGGCCAGGTAGGCCTCGGTGCCCACGCGCATCACCGCGTCCTGGGGCACCGAGACGGCCAGCACCAGATCGGCGGTTTCGGCCAGCGGTGTGCCCGGCTGGGTCAGGGCCACCACGGTGGCGCCCTGCGAGCGCGCGAACTTGGCCGCCTCCACCGTGTAGGGCATGCGCCCCACGTGCGAGACCACGAAGGCCACGCCCTCGGGGCCCAGCGTGCTGGCCGACACCAGCTGCTGGTGCGCGTCAAAGATCGCGTTGGCCGTGAGGCCCAGGCGGAACAGCCGGCTCTGCAGCTCGCTGGCCGTGAAGGTCGAGGCCGCTCCGACCGAATAGCAGTCGATGCGCCGCGCCTTCGCCAGCTTGGCTGCCACCTGGTCGATCACGTCCACATCGATGCGCCGGCCCAGCTCGGTCAGCGAGGAGACGGCGGCATGGATGATCTTGCTCGAAACGTCCTGCGCCGTGTCCTCGGCCAGCACGCTGCGGTGCAGGTAGGAGCCCGATACCGCCAGGTCCTGTGCCAGGGCCAGCATGAACTCGCGCACCGAGTCGTAGCCGAAGCTGCGGCAGGTGCGCACGATGGTCGGCATGGACACGCCGGCCTGCTGTGCCAGCTGCTCCACCGTGGCTGCCACCGCGGCGCGCGGGTCTTCGAGCACGGCGCGCACCACGCTGCGCTGGGCTTCGGGCAGGCTGTCCTGGCGCTCGCGCAGCTGCTGCAGCAGCCCGGGCGCCGGGCTGGGGGGCAGAGAGGTGGGCAGGCTGCTGGTGTTCATGCGCGGCCCCGCATCAGAAGCGCGTGTGGATGGCGCCGGTCACGGCGCCATCGTCTTCCACCAGCGGCATCCAGCGCCACTTGTCGAAGGTGGTGCAGGGGTGCGAAATGCCCAGTGCCACGCGGTCGCCCACGCGGGGGGCGCCGGCGTCGCCCGTGGCGGCATCGAAGCGCAGGTAGGCATGCTGGTCGTTCAGTGCGCTCACGCTCCAGCCCGCAGGCGCATCCACGGCTGTGCGCTCACCACGCCGCGCCAGTTGCACGGGGATGGGCATCTCCAGGTCGTAGGAGATGTCGCGACGCCCGCAGGTCAGCAGGGCCAGGCCCGGTTCTGGCACCGACTGCACCATCGCCCAGACCGTGAGGGCCGGGCGCAGTGAGGCATCGAGCCCTTCGCGCTGCTCCACGTTCTGGAGGAAGCGCCGGTAGTTGCCATGGTCATGCGTCACGTAGCAGCCCGAGCGCAGCACACCCTCCACCGGGCGCGACAGGCCCTGGGCCTGCAGCAGCGGCACCACCAGGTCGAACACGGCAGAGCCGCCGGCCGTGAGCAGGATGCGCTCGCTGGCAAACAGGTGCTCGCCGTCGCAGGCGCGCGCCACCTCCTGCACGCGGCGCACCAGGGCCGTCACCTCGCGCGCATCGTGCTCGCTGTCGCAGCGCGCCACGCCGCCCTCATAGCACTCGATGCCGTCGAATTGCACGGCCTCTGACGCGGCCAGCGCGCGCGCCAGGGCCAGGGCCTCGTCCAGCGTGCGGCAACCGGTGCGCTGGCCGGGGATGCCCATCTCCAGCAGCACGTTGAAGATGCGGGCGCTGCCGCGGCGCTGCTTCCAGTCCTCCACCATCGCGAGCTGCGCCAGCGAGTCCACGAGGAACCAGACCGTGAGGTCCGGGTGGCGCGCCAGCAGCGCATCGAGCGCATCGAGATCGGCATCGCAGACCACCTGGTTGGCGATGATGATGCGGCGCGCGCCGGCCTCCACGCCCGTGGCGACCTGGAAGGCCGTGGCGAAGGTCAGGCCCCAGGCGCCGGCGGCCAGCTGCTGCGCGAACAGCTCGGGCGACATGGTGGTCTTGCCATGCGGCGCCAGGGCAATGCCCTTGCGCGCGGCAAAGTCCTGCATCCAGGCCAGGTTGTGCGCCAGGGCCGTGCGGCTCAGCACCGCGAGCGGGAAAGCCAGGTCATCGGCCAGCACGTTCCAGCCGCGTGCAGCGATCTCGCTGGCGCGGCAGGGCGCTGCGGCGAGGGGGTAGCTCTTGCAGGTGGCGTCCAGGGTGAAGTCAGTGGTGGTGCTCATGGTGTCTTTTCATGTTGCGAGCGCGCAGCCGGGCTGCACAGTCAGATGTCATCGCGCCAGCAGGCCTTCCAGTGCTCGGCACCCACAGGGCGCAGGGCCATGTCGGCGCTGGCGCATTCGGCCACCGCGTGCGGGCAGCGTGTGCGGAACACGCAGCCCGAGGGCGGGTTGGCGGGGCTGGGCAGGTCGCCCTGCAGCAGCGGAATGGTACGCCGCTGCGCCGGGTCGGGGATGGGCGCGGCCGCGAGCAGCGCGCGCGTGTAGGGATGGGCGGGGTTGGCGTAGAGCGCGCTGGTGGGCGCGATCTCCATCACCCGGCCCAGGTACAGCACCACCACACGGTCGCACAGGTACTCCACCACGTCCAGGTCGTGCGAGATGAACAGCAGCGTCAGGCCCAGCTGTTCCTTGAGATCGCCCAGCAGGTTCACCACCTGGGCCTGGATCGACACGTCCAGCGCCGACAGCGGCTCGTCTGCCACGATGAAGTTCGGCTGCACGGCCAGCGCGCGCGCAATGCCGATGCGCTGGCGCTGCCCGCCCGAGAACTCGTGCGGAAAGCGGTCTGCGTGCTCGGGCCTGAGGCCCACCTGGGTCAGCAGCTCGTGGATGCGCGGCAGGCGTGCCGCGCCGCGCGCCTGCCCGTGCGTATCGAGCGCCTCGCCCAGCACTTCGCGGATGCGCATGCGCGGGTTCAGGCTCGCGTACGGGTCCTGGAAGATGATCTGGATCTTGGAGCGCAGCGGGCGGAACTGGCCCTGGCTCATGCCGCCCAGGTCCTGCCCACCGGCCTCGCTGCCGTGGTAGAGCATCTGGCCTGCCGTCGGGTCCACCAGGCGGGTCAGCAGGCGGCCGATGGTGCTCTTGCCCGAGCCCGATTCGCCCACCAGGCCCAGCGTCTCGCCGCGGCGGATGGCAAAGCTCACATCGTCCACCGCGCGCACAGGGTGCGTGCCGCTGCCGAAGTATTTGCGCAGCCCGCGCACCTCGATGAGGTTTTCAGCCGCGCCCGGGAGCACGGGGGCGATTTCCACGGCGTTCATGCGGCCACCTCCTGCGCGCTGGTCTCGCCCACGCGGATGCAGCGCACGCGGCGCCCGGCCTCGCTGCTGCTGCCGTCGGACAGCGCCGGCATGCGCGCATCGCAGGCCGCGATGCGGCGCTCGCAGCGCGGTGCGAAGGCGCAGCCCGGCGGCGGCGCGAGCGGGCTCGACACCTGGCCCGGTATGGCCACCAGGCGCGGGCGCTGCCCGGCCACGGCGGTGGCATGGCGCCGGGCCACGCCGGGCAGGCAGGCCAGCAGGCCGCGCGTGTAAGGGTGCTCGGGCTGGGCGAACAGATCGTGCACCGGGGCCGACTCGACGATGCGGCCCGCGTACATCACGGCCACGGCGTCGGCGTACTGCGCCACCACGCCCAGGTTGTGGGTCACGAACAGCATGCTCATGCCCGTCTCCTTCTGCAGCCGGCCCATGAGCGCCAGGATCTGCGCCTGGATGGTCACGTCCAGCGCGGTGGTGGGCTCGTCGGCAATCAGCAGCGTGGGGTTGCAGGCCATGGCCAGCGCGATCATCACGCGCTGGCGCATGCCGCCCGAGAGCTGGTGCGGGTACTCGTGCACGCGCTGCTTCGCGGCCGGTATCTCCACCAGCTCCAGCATGCGCTGGGCATGGGCCAGGGCGGCCTTGCGGTCGAGCTTCAGGTGCAGGCGCACCGACTCGGCGATCTGCTCGCCCACGGTCAGCACCGGGTTCAGGCTGGTCATGGGCTCCTGGAAGATCATCGCGATCTCATTGCCGCGCAGCGCGCGCCGCTCGGCCTCGGGCAGGGCCAGCAGGTCCACGCGCCGGCCGTCGCGCCGGGTGAACCAGGCCTGGCCATCGACCCGCGCCTGCGAGGTCTTGGCATGCAGGCCCATCAGCGACAGGCTGGTGACGGATTTGCCCGAGCCCGATTCACCGACCAGCGCCAGCGTCTGGCCCGGGTGGATGGCAAAGGACACGTCGGCCACGCTCTGGATGCGGCCGGCGTCGGTGGCGAACGAGGTGGACAGGCCCTGCACTTCGAGCCGGGCAGCCGTGGGGGTGGTCATGGGGTGGGTGCCTTCGTAACGCGCTCGCCAGGGGCGGGCGCTTGCGTGGGTCGGTGAAAGAAGCTCATGCGGCCTTCTTGAGCTTGGGGTCGAGCAGGTCGCGCACGCCATCGCCCAGCATCTGCAGCGACAAGGCGGTGAACACGATGGCCAGGCCCGGGTAGAGGATGGTCCAGAACGCGCGGTCGGCCGACTCCAGGCTGCCCGCGATCATGGTGCCCCAGGTGGGAATGTCGGGCGGCACGCCCACGCCCAGGAAGGACAGGCCCGCCTCGGCCAGGATGGCATAGGCGAAGATGAAGGTCACCTGCACCAGGATGGGCGAGACCAGGTTGGGCAGGATGTGCTTGAGCAAAATGCGCGGCGTGCGCACGCCCAGGGCGCGCGCCGCGTCCACGAACAGCAGCTCGCGCAGCACCAGGGTGCTGGCCCGCACCACGCGCGCCACGCGCGGCGTGTAGACGATGACCAGCGCCAGCATCACGTTCCACAGCGAGGCACCCAGGATGGACACCAGTGCGATGCCCAGCAGGATGTCGGGGAAGGACATCATCGCGTCCACCACGCGCATCAGCGGTGCATCGAGGCGCCGAAAGAAGCCCGCGAACATGCCCAGCAGCGTGCCCAGCAGCACGGCACCGGCGGCGGTGAGCCCGCCGATCAGCAGCGAATAGCGCGCACCGTGCACGATGCGCAGCATCACGTCGCGCCCGAGCTCGTCGGTGCCGGCCCAGTGCGCGGCCGAGGGCGCGTTCAGGCGCTCGCTGATCGAGATGGCGTTGGGGTCGGCATCAGACACCCAGGGGAACACCGTGGCCACCACGACCACCAGCGCCAGCACGATGGCCGAGGCCAGCACCACCTTGCGTGCGAACAGGCGGCGCGCCAGCGGCAGCCAGTAGTCCCGGAGATTGCGAATCAGGCGTTGCCACATGTCACTTGCCCTCCAGCCGGATGCGCGGATCGACCAGCGTGTACAGAAAATCGATGGCCAGGTTGATGAACACGTAGATGGCGGCGATGACCAGCAGCGTGCCCTGGATCACCGGGTAGTCGCGGCGCAGCACGGCGCGCACCACCAGGTTGCCCACGCCGGGCAGGTTGAACACCGTCTCCGTCACCACGGTGCCGCCGATCATCAGCGCCAGGGTCAGGCCCAGCACGGTGACGATGGGCACCAGCGCGTTGCGCAGCACATGCTTGACCATCACCGTGCGCTCGGCCAGGCCCTTGGCGCGCGCGGTGCGCACATAGTCCTCGCCCAGGATGTCGAGCATCGAGGCGCGCGTGAAGCGGATGATCAGCGCCGAGTTCAGCAGCCCCAACACCAGCGCAGGCAGCAAGAGGTGCGACAGGCGCTCGGCCAGCGGCGACGAAGGATCGCCATAGCCCGAGGCCGGAAACCAGCCGAGCTTGACCGCGAACAGCTGGATCAGGATCAGCCCCAGCCAGAAGCTGGGCACGCTGGCGCCCAGCATGGCCACGCCGCTCAGCGCCTGGTCACCCGGGCTGCCGCGCCAGATGGCCGCCGCCATGCCGCAGGGGATGCCGATCAGCGCCGCGATGCCCACCGCGAACAGAGCGAGGAACAGCGTGGGCTCGGCGCGCTCCAGCAGCGCCTGCGCCACCGGGCGCTGCAGGAAGATGGACTGGCCCAGGTTGCCCTGCAGCAGCTCGCCCACCCAGAGCACGAACTGCGTGGGCAGGGGCTTGTCCAGCCCGTACTGCACGCGCGCCGCGGCGATGTCGGCAGCCGTGGCCTGGTCGCCCAGCAGCAGCGCCACCGGGTCGCCCGAGGCCAGGCGCGTGAGCGCGAACACCAGCACCGCGACGAGGGCCAGCACCACCAGGGCACCGCCCAGGCGGGTCATCAGAAAACGCATGGCAACGAACCTTCGTGCAGAGGGGGCTTACCTGGCCAGGCCCGTGTTCCAGAAGAAGGGCCAGATCGCCGGGGTGTAGCCCTCGAGCTTGGCCGAGCGCGCCGACAGGCCGTTGAACTTGCCGACCTCGATGAAGGGCACCTCGTCGTACACCACCTGCTGTACTGCGCCCCACAGCGGCCCGCGCTTGGCGACATTGGTCTCCTGGTTGAAGGCTGCGAGCGCAGACTTCTTGGCCGGGGAGTCCCACCAGCCCGGTGCGCCGTCACCGAGCTGCGGTGGCGAGAGCATGGGTTCGGGGAACAGGCCCGAGTGCGTGAAGTACACGTCCCACAGCTTGGCGTCGTTGCGCCGCTGCACCAGCGTGGCCCAGTCCACCACCTGCAGCTCGGTCTTGAAGCCGGCCTTCTTGAGCTGCTCGGACATCACCAGCGCCATGTTGTAGTGGAACTCGTACTGCCGGCTGGCCATGATGCGCACCGGTTGGCCGTTGTAGCCGGCCTTGGCCGCCTGGTCCTTGGCGGCCTGTGGGTTGCGCTCGTTGTACAGCTTGCTGCCGGCATCGGCGTAGTAGGGCGTGCCCTTGGGGAAGAAGTTGGGCTCCACCACGAAGAAGCGGTTGTCGCCAAAGCCGGCTGCCATCAGCTCGCCCGCACCCACGGCGGTCTGCACCGCGCGGCGCAGCGGCTGCGCTGCCAGCACGCCTTCCTTGGTGTTGAAGACGATGTAAGGGAAGCCGAAGTTCTTGGTCACGATGGGCACCACGGCCGGCGCGCCCTTCTCGATGCGGCCCGCGGCCTCCACGGGCAGCAGGTCGGCGTACTGGAACTGGCCCGACAGCGCGCCTTCCACGCGGGTGTTGGCATTGGGCACGGGCACGAAGCGCAGCTCGTCGAGCAGGGCCTCGCGGCGGCCGGCGTAGCCGCTCGGTGCCTCCTTGCGCGCGCTGTAGGTGTCGTGGCGCACCAGCACCGTGAACTGGTCGGGGCGGCGCTCCTTGAACTTGTAGGGGCCGGTGCCGACGAAATCCTTGAGCTGCGGCGCAATGCTCTCCTTGGCCATGATGGCCGCCATGCCGCTGGGCAGGGCCAGCTGGGCCAGCAGCGGGGCATAGGGGGCTTTGAGCTTGAGCTCCACCGACAGCGGGCCCTTGGCCGTGAGCGAGGCCACTTCCTTGGCCACCGACTTGCCGCGGGGCGACAGCTCCATCCAGCGCTGCAGCGAGGCCACCACGTCGTCCGCGTTCAGGTCGCGGCCGTTGTGCAGCTTCACTTCCTTGCGCAGCGCGATGGTGTAGGTCAGCCCGTCCTTGGAGACGGTGGGCAGGCCTTCGGCCAGCATGGGCGCCACGGCCCAGTTCGCGTCAAAGGTGTACAGCGGCTCGTAGACGTGCTGCATGATGGTGCCGACCAGGTCGGCTGTGCTCACCATGGGGTCCAGCCCCTGGGGCTCGCCGACCATGGCCAGGTTGGCCGCGCCGCCTTTGGCGGGGGCCGCCTGGGCGGGCAGGCCCGACCCCAGGGCCACGAGCACGGCCGCACTGGCGGCCAGGCCCAGAACACTGCGCCGGGCGGCCTGGACAGGCATTCCGGGCGTCAACCAATCGCGGATGGATGAGGATTGCATCGTGGCTCCATAAGTAATAACATTACATTTTTCATCGTAGATTACCCTTTTGTGAAAGTCAAACGGGTTTTTTCGGATGTTTGATGTAAATAATTTACACAAGGAGCTTGATCCATGAGCCACGTAGAACTGCTGGGCCAGTCCCCCATCGCCTCCGACCGCCAGGCGCGGCCCCTGTCGCCCGCCACGCGCGCCGGCGACTTCGTCTTTGTCTCGGGCCAGGTGCCCACCGACGACCAGGGCCAGGTCATCGTCGGCGGCATCGAGGCGCAGACGCGCCAGGTGTTCCAGCGCGTCAAGGACGCCCTGGCCCTGGCCGATTGCACCCTGGCCGACGTGGCCAAGGTCAGCGTCTGGCTGGCCGATGCGCGCGACTTCGGCAGCTTCAACCGCGTCTACATGGAGTGCTTTGGCGACCACCGCCCGGCCCGCTCCACGGTGGAGTCGCGCCTCATGATTGACGCCAAGGTCGAGATCGACGTCACTGCCTACAAGCCCCGTGCCTGAGCACCGCGCACCCTCTGCGGGCAAAGCCTTCGACGTGGCCGCGCTAGGCGAGGCCATGGTCGAGTTCAACCAGGTCCACCCCGGCCAGCCGCAGTACCTGCGCGGCTTCGGCGGCGACACCAGCAACGCCGCCATCGCGGCGGCGCGCGCCGGCGCCCGCGTGGCCTACCTCACGCGCATCGGGCAAGACACCTTCGGCCAGGCCCTGGCCACGCTGTGGCGCACCGAGGGCGTGGACGTGCGCGGCGTGCAGAGCGATGGCGAGCACCCCACGGGCATCTACTTCGTCACGCACGGGGCGCATGGGCACGAGTTCAGCTACCTGCGCGCCGGCTCGGCCGCCAGCCGCATGACGCCGCAGTGGCTGGCCGGCGAGCCCGCGGCCGTGCTGCGCGCCGCGCGCATCCTGCACCTCTCGGGCATCTCGCTGGCCATTTCGCCGCAGGCCTGCGACACGGCCTTCGAGGCCATGCGCCTTGCGCGCGAGGCCGGCACCCGGGTGGCCTTCGACTCCAACCTGCGCCTGAAGCTCTGGCCGCTGGCGCGGGCCCAGGCCTGCATCGCGCAGGCGGTGGCGCTGTGCGACATCTTCCTGCCCAGCCTGGAGGACATGCAGGCCCTGACGGGCCTCGCCGACCCCGATGCCATCGTCGACTGGGGCCACGCACGGGGCGCGACCACGGTGGTGCTCAAGCTCGGTGCCGAGGGGGCTCTGGCCAGCGACGGCCAGCGCAGGGAGCGCATCGCCGGCCTGCGCGTCACCCCGGTGGACGCCACAGGCGCGGGCGACTGCTTCTGCGGCAACCTGCTGGCCCGCCTGGCCCAGGGCGACGACGTGTTCACCGCGGCGCGCTATGCCAACGCAGCCGCCGCGCTGGCCGTGCAAGGCTATGGCGCGGTGGCGCCGCTGCCCTACGCGCGCCAGGTGCAGGTGCCCGCCGCCTAGGCGGCAGGGCGGCGGCGGCCCGCAGGTGCGCCGCCGCCGTCAACCTGCAAAAAGGTCCGAGCGCGCCGCCTTGGTGATGGCCGCCACGCAGGGGTGGCTGATGCGCCGCTCCACCGAGATCGCGAAGAACTCCTCCACCAGCTCCCCCGAGCGGCCGATCACCTCCACGCCGAACTGGGCCCGGGTCTCCTCCTCCAGCACGGTCGGTGAGGTGAACACCCCGCGCCCCTCGCGGCCGAAAGCGTTCATGAGCGCGCTGTCGTCGAACTCGCCCACCAGCCGCGGTTGCAGGTGGTGCTTGTTGAACCAGTGGTCCAGCTGCTGGCGCACCGAGGACTGCGGCCCCTGGATCAGCATGGGCGCGCCGTGCAGGCATTGCGGAAACGCCCCGTCGAGCTGGCGGCGCAGCGCCGGGGCGCTGAAAAAGCTCATGCCGCTGCTGCCCAGCGCATGGTTGAAGGCCTTGACGCCGATCTTCTTGGAGACCGGCTCGTCCGCCAGCACCAGGTCCAGCCGGTGCAGGCTCAGCTGTGCCACCAGCTCGGGGAACTTGCCCTCGTGGCAGGTCATGTGCACCTGCTCGGCCAGGCCCAGGGCCGGCTCCAGCAGGCGGTAGGCGACCGACTTGGCCACCGAGTCCGCCACGCCCACGCGGAACTCCAGCGGCCGCGATTGCCCGCGAGCCAGGCGGATGGACTTTTCGAGCTCGTCGCCCAGCGCAAAGATCTGCTCGGCATAGCCCAGCGCCACGCGGCCTTCGCTGGTCAGCTCCAGGCCCCGGCCGCGCTTCTTGAACAGGTCGTGCCCCAGCCATTCCTCAAGCTGCTTGATCTGGCCCGACAGCGTCTGCGGCGTGGTGTTGAGCTGCTCGCCCGCGCGCATGATGCCGCCCGCCTTGGCCGTGGTCCAGAAGTAGCGCAGGTGCTTGAAATTCATGGCAATCCAATACTTCGTAAAAAACGAAGGAAAAATCTCAATAAATCGAATATACGCGAAGTGTCAATATCCCTAGAGTACGTACATGGACAGATCGCGCCACGCCCATTCCGGGCACCGAAACCTGGCCATGCAACGTTCACAAGGAGTCAATGATGCGCATCACTACACGAGGGCAGCTCGCCGTTTCGGCCATGACCGATCTCGCGCTGCGCCAGCAAATGCGTCCTGTGGCACTGTCGACCATCAGTGCACGCCAGGGCACTTCGTTGTCCTACCTGGAGCAGCTGTTCAGCGCGCTGCGGCGCGCCGGGCTGGTGGACAGCACGCGCGGCCCCGGCGGCGGCTACACGCTGGCACGCCGTGCGGACCAGGTGTCCGTGGCCGACATCATCCTGGCGGTGGAAAACCTCAAGGGCGATGACACCCAGAGCCTGGCCCAGGGCCAGGCGGCGCAGATGAAAGCCATGACGGGCGAGCTGTGGATCACCTTCAACAGCCGCGTGATGGAGTACCTGCAGTCCGTGACCCTGGCGGAACTGGTGACGCAGGAGCTGGCGCGTGGCGTGGTGGTGGAGTCCGGCGAGCCGGCGCCGCAGCGTGCCCGCGCCGTGCCCACGGCCAAGCCCAAGCCGCGCCTGGCGGGCCTGGGCGTGCCCAACTCGGTGTTCGCACTGGGAAGCATGCCGCTGATGCAGCGGCGCTGAAAGGGCCAGGGGCGGTGGCTACCGCCCCTGCGCCTGGCCAGGGGCCGGGCCGATCAGGCCGCGTACACCTGCTCCATGGATTGGAAGCCCTTCATCTCGATCGGGTTGCCGCTCGGGTCATAGAAGAACATCGTCCACTGCTCGCCGGGCTCGCCCTCGAAGCGCACCTGCGGCGCGAGCACGAACTGCGTGCCTGCGGCCTTCAGGCGCTCGGCCACGGCCTTCCAGGCGGGCAATTCAAGGATGGCGCCGAAGTGCGGCATGGGTACCAGGTGCTCGCCCACATGGCCGGTGGCGGCGCTGGTGAACGGCGTGCCCAGGTGCAGCGAGATCTGGTGGCCGAAGAAATCGAAATCGACCCAGGTGTCGGTGCTGCGGCCTTCGCGGCAGCCCAGCACGCCGCCATAGAAGCGGCGGGCCTCGTCGAGGTCGGTGACGTTGAAGGCGAGATGGAAAAGACTGTGCATCGGTGCAGGATAGCAGCCGCTGGCACCACCCACGGACTCGGACACCCGGCACTGCGCGTTGCGCGCCACAGGAGAAACTGGCGCGGCCAAGGCCAGTGCCGCCGTGCAAGGGCCGCCCCGCCGCAGGGGCGGCGTCCCCCTCGGGGGGGAAGGCGCGCAGCGCCTCAGGGGGGCTACTTCGGCCTGGCGAGCATTTCGGCGGTGTTCGTCTTGCGGTCGGCATTCACGCGCGCCACATGGGGGCGCTCGTTCATGCGCGTGAGGAACTCGCGCACCGGCAGTTCGGCCAGGAAGTCGCGCCCATAGATGATCTTGGTGGCCGACGACACCAGCGGCAGGTGCACGATGGCCGCGCAGTCCGCCGCGGTGAAGTGGTCGCCCCCGATGTAGGGCGTGAACTTCGTGAGCTGGGCGAAGGCCGCGATGTTCTTGGCCAGCTGGATGCCCACTTTCTCGCGGGCCGCTTCGCTCACCGTGCCGCCAAAGAAGGCCTGAGGATAGAGGTTGCGCGCCACCAGCTCCAGGTGCAGCTCCATGAAGGTGATCAGCTCGCGCACCTTGCCGGCGGCCAGCGGGTCGGCCGGGATCAGCGGGTGTTCGGGGTAGGCCGATTCGATGTAGTCGGCGATCACGGCCGACTCGCACAGCGTGCCGTTCGGCGTGCGCAGGTAGGGCACTTTGCCCAGCGGGCTGGCGCTGCGGTCGGTCTCGCCGATCCAGGCCAGCTCCTCGGTGAAGGGCACGCCCTTTTCGAGCAAGGCGAGCTTGACCTTGTTGTAGTAGTTGCTGGCCGAAAAGCCGCAGAGGGTGAGCATGGGGTAGTCTCCTTCCAGTGTCCTTTTGTGTGGATATTAGGGGCGTGGCAGACTGCGCCGCGTCGCGCAGATGACGCAGGGCGCCCCCTGGACTGGTTTTGCGATCCCCGGGGTGCGTGGCCCTCTTTCCCGTTTTCAGGAGTTTTCCCCATGATGTTCCGCATGAATACCCTTGCCGGCCTGGCACTGTCGACCCTGCTCGCAGGTGCTGCGTGGGCCCAGGCCCCTGCCGCCGTGAAGGTCGATGGCGCCTGGGCCCGTGCCAGCGTGCCCGGCCAGAAGGGCACCGGCGCCTTCATGACGCTCACCGCCCCGCAGGGCGCGCGCCTGGTGGGGGCGTCCTCGCCCGCCGCCGGCGTGACCGAGGTGCATGAAATGAAGCTCGACGGCGACGTGATGCGCATGCGTGCCGTGCCCGTGCTGGAGCTGCCTGCCGGCAAGGCCGTGGAACTCAAGCCCGGGGGCTTTCACATCATGCTGCTGGACCTCAAGGCCCCCCTGGCCAAGGACGGCACCGTGCCCCTCACGCTGAGCTTCAAGGACGCCAAGGGCGTGGACAGCAAGCTCGAACTGACCGTGCCCGTGGCCACCAGTGCGCCCGGCGCTGCGCCGGGTGCGCCAGCGCACGCGCATGGGCACAAACACTGATCCCTGGGCGCCTGGCGGCCATCGCAAGTCCCTGTGCATTGGGGTAAGCTGTGGCACCACCACAGACCCCCACCTCTTGCGGAGCGGCCATGAGCGACACATCCAACTTCGGTTTCGGCAAATTCGTCCCCGGCTTTGATTTCCTGCAGAGCCTGGCCAAGGGTGCGACCAACAGCATCCCGCAATTGCCCAACCTGTCCAACTGGGTGGCACCGACCATCAGCGTCGAAGAGCTCGAAAAGCGCATCGAGGAACTCAAGGCCGTGCAGTTCTGGCTGGAGCAGAACTCGCGGGCGCTGGCCGCCACCATCCAGGCGCTGGAGGTGCAGAAGATGACCCTGGCCACCCTCAAGGGCATGAACTTCAGCATGGGCGACGTGGCCAATGCCTTCAAGCTCAAGACCGCCGACACGGTGATGAGCGGCGTGCAGAAGGCGGCCGACACCGTGAGTGGCGCGGCCGAGGCCGTGGCCGGCGCGGCCGCGCGCGTCACGGGCCGCGCGAAGGACGAGGAAGAAGAGGACGACGCGCCCGAGGAGGCTGCACCGGCCAAGGCGGCGGCCCCCAAGGCGAAAAAGGCCAAGGCGGCTGCTGCACCCCAGGCCTCCGTGGTCGACCCGCTGCAGTGGTGGGGGGCGCTCACCGGCCAGTTCCAGCAGATCGCGGCCAATGCCATGAAGGACGCGGCCAAGCAGACCGCGCTCGACACCACCAAGAACATGGCCACCGGCCTGGCCAAGGAGGCCCTGAAGACGGCCACCGGCATGGCCAGCCAGTTCGCCTCCAAGGGCATGAAGACCATGTCGGGCGAGCGCAAGCCCGCCGCCGCAAAGGTTGCCGCCAAGCCTGCAGCCAAGTCCCGTCCGGCGGCGAAGAAAAAGACGACGACCGCGGCGGCCAAGCGCGCGCCGCGCAAGAGCGCCGGCTGACACCGGCCCGTGCGTCCCACGCGGCTGGGCACCGCGCACCTGCCTGCGAGAAGACACACACCATGAAACTCTTTCCCTCCGGCCACGCCACCCACCCCCAGTGGCGCATGGCCGCGGCCCTGGCATTGGCGCAATTGCGTGCGCAGATGGCCTTGCCCGAGTACGCGGGCGCTCCCACGCTGGGCCTGCTCTACATCACCGACCACTATGCGGGCGAGGCCCAGGCCCTGCTCGACTACCTGGCCGGCGAACTGCCCGAGGTCACCGACTGGAGCGGCACCGTGGGCGTGGGCGTGGCCGCGAACAACGCCGAGTATTTCGACGAGCCTGCGCTGTCCGTGATGCTGCTCGATGTGCCGCCCGACCAGTACCGCGTGTTCTCGGGCGTGGCCCCGCTGCCCCTCCACCCGGTGGGCGGCTTCGTGGCCCACACGGCGCTGGTGCATGCCGATGGCCACACGCCCGAGCTGACCGAGTTGCTGGCCGAGATGGCGGCGCGCACCGAGGCCGGCTACCTGTTCGGCGGCCTCTGCGCCAGCCGGGGCGCGAGCGTGCAGTTCGCGGTCGGTGGCGACGGCAACATGGCCGGGCAGGGGGGCGCCAGCGGGGTCTTCGATGGCGGCCTGTCGGGCGTGGCCTTTGGTGCCGAGGTGGCCCTGGTCTCGCGCGTCACCCAGGGCTGCCAGCCCGTGGGGCCGCTGCGCAGCGTGACCGCGGCGCACGAGAACGTGGTGCTGCAGCTCGATGGCGAACCCGCGCTCGATGTGCTGCTCGACACCCTGGAGGTCTCGCTCGACGGTGATCCGCAGCCCGCGCTGCGCAAGGTGCGCGCCACGCTGGCCGGGCTGGTGGATGCCGGAGCGCAGCCCCAGGGCCAGCAGCGCACGGGCCATTTCGGTACCGATACCCGTGTGCGCCACATCGTGGGCCTGGACGGCGCGCGGCGCGGGGTGGCCCTGGGCGACCGCGTGGAGCCCGGCATGCGCCTGGCCTTCTGCCAGCGCAACGTGGCGGCGGCCCGTGCCGACCTGATGCGCATCTGCGCCGAGATCCGCGAGGAGCTGGAGCCCGAGGAGCTGGAACCCGCCCCGCTGGCGTCGCAGGACCAGGCCGGCCGTACCATGGTGCCAGCGCCCGGCGCGGCCGCCCATGGCCCGGCGGCGGCCGCTGCGCAGAGCGGGCGGCGCATCCGCGGCGCCATCTATGTCAGTTGCTCAGGCCGTGGCGGCCCCCACTTCGGCGGGCCCAGTGCCGAGCTGCAGATCGTGCGGCATGCGCTGGGCGATGTGCCGCTGGCCGGTTTCTTTGCCGGTGGCGAGATCGCGCGCCACCACCTGTACGGCTACACCGGGGTGCTCACGGTCTTCACCTGACGGGACAGAACACTAGCCGGCGGGTCCGTTGCTTTCCGTGGGCAGGCCATCGGCATCCCACTCGGGCAGGCCGCCGCGCAGCCAGTACACCGTCTTGTAGCCCTTGCTGGCGGCCACCTTGGCCGCCTTGTAGGACTTCCAGCATTCGGCGCCGTTGCAGGCAAAGATCACCGGCTTGTTGCGGTCCACCTTCTCCAGGGCCTGGAAGTCATCCTGCGCGGCGTTGAAGGCCACGTCCTTGAGGCTCTTTTCCACATAGGCCGCGAAGACCGCGCCGCGGATGCGCTTGGTCTTGAATTCCTTCTCGGTGCGTGTGTCGACCACCACGGCGCCTTCGGCCTGCAGCTTCTGTGCCTCGCGCGCCGTGATGCGGTTCACACCGGGCAGGCTGTTGGGGGTGAACAGGCCGAGCTCGGCCACGCGGCGGTACTCGCCCGCTTCGGGTCGCAAGGCGATGGGGTTCAGGCCAGCGGCGCTGGAGCCCGAGGCGAACCATTGGCCCAGGCGCGCCTTGACGTCGGCGGGCAGGTCCTTCTTCACGGCGATCGAGAAGCCGCCCGGCACCGGCTGCGACGTGGCCAGCACCCGCGCCTGGCCCTTGTGGGTGGCCGACCATTCGGCCCAGTCGTCGGCGCGCACCACGGTGGCATCGGTGCTGCCCAGCACCAGCGCACTGAGCCCGGCCTGCGGGTGCTTCTCGTGCAGCACCGACTTGAGGTCCTGGAACGACAGGCCGGCTTCATTGAGCATGCCGCGTGCCATGTAGGTGTAGATCGAATCCTGCTGGGGCAGGTACAGGCGCTGGCCCTTCATGGCCGCCACATTGGCCACCTGGGCCGAGCCCACGAGCAGGTACAGGTCCGACTTCTGCGTGGCGCCCACGAGCTCGTAGCCGCGCTGCAGCGCCGAGGCCGCCACCTGGGCCGGGCCGACGAACACGTCATAGCCCGCGCTGCGCGTGGCGCGCATGACGTCGGCCAGGTCTTCGCTGGTGGCCACGGTGGCCGATTGCCCGGCTGCCTTGGACAGGCCGGACTCGAATGCGCTGCGCAGGATGCTGTGGGCCGCCTTCTTGGCCGTGGGCTCCACGGCCACGATGGCCGTGAGCTGGGCCTGGGCGAGGGGGCTGAGCGCCAGCATCAGCCCCAGGGACAGCAAGGCGCGGTACGGTGTGCGGTACATGGCTTCTCCTCAGCGGTCTGTCAGCCAATGTCAAATATGCACCAGGGCGCTACCGGACACACGTCTTTCATTGCAGTGTTGCCATTTCTTACACCTGCTCTCCAAAACCCCCAGGGGGAATCCAGCGTCCCATACCAGAATGGAATAAGCCCGCCTTGGTGCCCTTGTCGTCGGCCCCGCTGCGGAACCCTTGGCTTTGCAACCTCTGGAGGAACGTCCCATGAAGAATCCCGCGACCCTGCCACGCCGGCACCTGCTCACTGGCAGCGCCGCCGCACTCAGTGCCCTGGGACTGGCCGCATGGACCCGGGGCGTGCACGCCCAGACCGAGCCGGCAGCGGCGGCCAAGCCGCTGCCCGCCTATGCGGGATGGAAGAACCCCGGCAGCCTGATCGTGCACAGCAGCAGCACCCTGGAGACGCGCCGCGGGGCCTTCGGCACGGGGGTGGTCACGCCGTCGAGCCAGCTGTACATCCGCAACAACCTGCCGGCACCCGATGCCGCCATCGTGGCCGACCGCGATGCCTGGAGCGTCTCCATCGAAGGCGTGAAGGCGCCCCGTGCGCTGACCCTGGCCGAACTGCGCACCCTCGGCATCGAGACCGTGACCACGGTGCTGCAATGCTCGGGCAACGGCCGCGGCTTTTTCCCCAGCAAGCCCAGCGGTACGCCGTGGACCGTGGGCGCCGCCGGCTGCGTGGTCTGGAGCGGCGTGCCGCTGCGCAATGTGGTGGCCGCACTGGGCGGCCTGGCCGGCGGCGCGGCCTACCTCACGGGCACGGGCGGTGAAAAGCTGCCCGAGGGGGTGGATCCGCTCACCGTGGTGGTCGAGCGCTCGGTGCCCATCAAGGCGCTGGACGATGCCATCCTGGCCTGGGAGATGAATGGCGAGCCCATGCCGCTGGCCCACGGTGGGCCGCTGCGCCTGATCGTGCCGGGCTACCAGGGCGTGAACAACATCAAGTACGTCAAGCGCGTGGTCTTCGGGGCCGAGCAGTCGCAGGCGCGCATCATGTCGCACGGCTACCGCATGTCGCCGCCGGGCACCAAGGCCGGCCCTGACCAACCCTCGGTGTGGGAGATGACGACCAAGTCCTGGATCAACGGTCCCCTGCCCGAGCAGGGCACGCTCAAGGCCGGCCTGGTGCAGGTGCACGGCGTGGCGTTTGGCGGCACGCGCGGCATCAAGGGCGTGGAGGTGTCGGTCGATGGCGGCAAGACCTGGCAGGCGGCCCAGCTCATCGGCCCCGACCTGGGTCGCTTTGCCTGGCGCCAGTTCGTGCTGCCCGTGCGCCTGGCCGCAGGCTCGCACGCGCTGCTCAGCCGTGCCACCGATACGGCCGGCAATGTGCAGCCCGAGCAGCGCGAGGAAAACCTGGGGGGCTACAACAACACCAGCTGGCGCGACCACGGCGTGACCGTGGTGGTCGCGTGAGGGGGCGCAGGTCTTGCGCACCGCGCTGACCGCCGTGCTGCTGGCGCTGGCAAGCGGCGGCGCCTGGGCCGCGGATGCCGGCGAGCTGGCACGCGGCAAGGAACTGTTCGGCAAGATCCAGCCTGCCTGCAGCGTGTGCCATACGCTGCAGGCGGCGGGTGCCGAAGGCCAGGTCGGGCCCGTGCTCGACGAACTCAAGCCCAACGCCGAGCGTGTGCTGCGCGCGCTGAAGGCGGGCATCGGCGTGATGCCGTCCTATGCCGACAAGCTCAGCGACAAGGACATGCGGGCCTTGGCGAGCTTTGTCGCGCAGGCCTCGGGCGCCGCGCCCTGAGTCGGCGCGTACTCAGGCCTTCGATGCGACAGGCAGCAGGCCGGGCGCGCTGCGCTGCGGCATGCCGGTGAACGCGAAGTCCAGCTCGGGCGCCAGGCCGCTCACGATGCGTGCCACCGACTTGCCCGAGCCGCAGGCATGTGTCCAGCCCAAAGTGCCGTGGCCGGTGTTGAGGAACAGGTTGGTCAGCTTGGTCTTGCCGATCAGCGGCACGTTGCTCGGCGTGGCGGGGCGCAGGCCGGTCCAGAACTGCGCTTGGCTCGCGTCGCCCGCGCCCGGGAAGAGCTGCTCCACGCGGCGCACGATGGCATCGCAGCGCACCTGGTTGAGATCGCGCTGGTAGCCGTTGAGCTCGGCCGTGCCGGCGATGCGCAGGCGGTCGCCGCGCTCGCTGGTGTAGCGCGAGAACACGAGCTTGTATTCGTCGTCCGTGAGGCTCACCTGGTGGGCCATGGCCGCATCCTTGACCGGCATGGTCACCGAGTAGCCCTTGGCCGGATAGATCGGCAGGTGGATGCCCAGCGGCTGTGCCAGCAGCGGGCTGAACGAGCCCATGGCGAGCACGAAGGCATCACCGTGCACGCGCTCGAAGCGGCCGTCGGCATTGGTCACCTCCACATGGTCGATGCGCCCGCCCGCTTCGCGCAGGGCGGTGATGTGGTGGCCCATGCGGAACTGCACGCCCGCGGCCTCGCACAGGCGCGCCAGTTCGCGGGTGAAGGTGTTGGCGTCGCCCGACTCGTCTTCGGCCGTGAAGGTGGCACCGGCCAATTGCGGGCGGATATGGGCCAGCGCCGGTTCGATGCGCACGGCCTCGTCGGCGCTGACCACCTGGCGTTCGCAGCCCAGGGCCCGCATCTGCTCGGCGGGCGCCAGGGCACCATCGAACTCCTTCTGGCTGGTGTAGAAGTGCAGGATGCCCTGCGTGCGCTGGTCGTAGGCGATGCCGGTGGCCGCGCGCAACTGCTGCAGCGTGTCGCGGCTGTAGGTGCCCAGGCGCACGATCTGCTCGATGTTGTGGCGCGTGCGTGCCGGTGTGCAGTTGCGCAGGAAGGACAGGCCCCACAGCCACTGGCGCATGTCGGCGCGCAGGCGGAACAGCAGGGGCGCGTCTTCCTTGCCCAGCCACTGCAGCACCTTGAGCGGGGCGCTGGGGTTGGCCCAGGGTTCGGCATGGCTCACCGAGATCTGGCCGCCGTTGGCAAAGCTGGTTTCTGCACCAGGAGCCCCCTGGCGGTCGATGACGGTCACCTCGTGGCCGAGCTGTTGCAGGAAATAGGCCGAAGTCACGCCGAGCAGGCCGGCGCCAAGAACGATCACACGCATTTTGAAAGCCTTTAAAGGGCTGTGCCGGACGCACGTGTGTCGGCCAAGCGATGCGGGTGCATGCGCGCAGCGGGCACAGGTCTGCCGGCTGCCGCTCCCCCTGTCCTTGGTACCTGAGAGATTCACCGCGCACCCCTCATGGGCGGCGGCTTGCTCCTTCGGTGCGCTGCATGGTGCAGCGGCTCTCCAGACGGCTTTGATCAATGGTGCAGTACGGGACCTGAGCGTGCATGGGAGTTTGCGCCTTCGGTGAAGCGGGCAGTGCCGCTTGCTCTCCTGCGGTGTCCATTCTAGGTGCAGCAAAGACAAACGCCGCAGCTAATGTGCGGCGTTTGTTGCTGATGCAAGCCAGGCCGGGCCGTGGCCCGGTCATGCGTCAGTTGCGGCGCGGGTTGTTGGGGTTGTTGTCGTAGCGGTTGGGCACACCGTCGCCATCGCGGTCGCGGTCATGGCGGTTGGCCACGCCGTCACCATCGCGGTCCCAGCCGCCGCGGCGCATTTCCCAGCGGCCATCGCGCTCCTGCCAGGTGGGCTGGCGGTAAGCGTAGCCGGGGCGGGCCTTCACCCAGTGGCCGGCAACCCATACGTGGCGGCCGCCACGCCAGTCCCAGTGGCCTTCCTCCCAGACCATGCCGCGGCGGGGGGCCGGCATCGCTTCACGGCGGGGTGGGGGTGGGGCGGGGATCACCTGGCCGGACTGGATCACCACCGTCTGTGCGACGGCCACGGGCGCGAACGTGCCCAGTGCCAGCGTGCTGGCAATCAGGGCGGCGGCGGAAATGGTTTTGTAGGTCATGGGTGACTCCTTTTTTCAATGTTGTGGTTTCGCCTCTGTATGGTGGTGTGGCCGGGGCGCCGGGTCTGTAGGCGCCAGGCCTTGCCGCCTGTAGGCATGCGGGGCCGCCGGTGGGCGGCCACCGGACCACGGTCAGTTGCGGTAAGGGTTGTCGGGGCGGCGGTCATAGCGGTTGGGCACACCGTCGCCATCACGGTCCCAGCCGCCGGGGCGCATGTAGTGGCGGCCGCCGCGCTCTTCCCAGCGCGGCTCGCGGTAGTGGTAGCCGGGACGGGCTTGCACCCAGTGGCCGCCGATCCACACATGGCGGCCGCCGCGCCATTCCCAGTGGCCGGGCACCCAGGCCATGCCGCGGCGGTGGGGTGGAACGGCCTCGTAGCGGGGCGGCGGTGGTGCGTGGTGGTATTGCACCGGCACAACCTGCAGTGGGGCAAGTGCCGGGCGTTGCACCGGGGTGTAGTACGACGAAGGCGTGCCAGTCTCGATGACGATGGTGGCGCTGGGGGATGCCAGCGCCGGGGCAACGGCGCTCAGCGACAGCAAGGCCAGGGAAGCGGCGGCGAGGGCAATGCGGGCCATGAAGGTCTCCTTGGAAATGATTCCTTGCGGAACCGGAGCCTTGATCGTGGACTTTTTGCGTCAAGCCGGTGTAGTGGGCGTGCGAAGAGTTGTAAGCGGGTGTTGCTGCAAGCCAGCTTGCGCACCCGAAGCGTGATTTATGTCACATCAGCGGACCAGCAAGGCCAGGGCGGGTGGCAATACCAACCAGAAGCCCGACACCGGCATCAACACCAGGCCTGCCGCTACCAGGGCCAACAGGCACCAGCCCATGGGGCGCAGCGCGGCTGGGGGCTGGCTGCGTTCGAGCGCCGTCACCTCCCATGCCAGCAGGGCCAGCACGGCGCCGAACAGCAGGAACCAGATGGCGTTGCCCATGTGCGCATCGCCTGCCACCGCGTTGAACACGCCGCGCTGCCAGAGCGCACGCCATTGGGGTGCGAACAGGATGGCGGCCACAGCCGTGTGCAGCAGGGCCACGGCGAGTAGCCAGCGGCCTTTCCAGGGACGCGTTGCCAGCAGGGCCAGGGTGGAGGGGAGGCTGTGCATGGGATCTCCTTGGTGGGAAAAGCGGGGGTCAGCCGATCCAGCGCTCGGCCCGCGTATGCACCTGTGCCTGCATCTCGGTCAGCAGGTGCATGAGCCCGAGCCAGGCGCGCTCGAACGACGGCAGCTCCGGTGGCACGGCGGCCAGGTGCCTGGCCAGCACCTTCTGCTGCGCCGCCACGGGCGCGGGCGGGCGGCTCTTGCCGGCGAAGTCGAAGACCGGTGCGGTGAAGGGTTCGGTCTGCCAGGCCTGCATGATCGAGAGGGCGGGCATCAGCTCGCCGGTGAAGGTGGCGAGGTCCAGCGACGCATCGACCAGCCCCAGTGCCCCGTAGGCCTGCAGCACGCCCTGGTCACGTGCTGGCGATGCGGGCTGCAGCAGCGCACGCCAGGCCTGCAGCACCCCGGCGCGGAAGGCCGGCGAGAGCTGGCGCGTGCAGCCGAAATCGAGCACGCCGAGCTGCCCGTCCGGCAGGAACAGGAAGTTGCCCGGGTGCAGGTCGGCATGCATGTGGCCGAGGCCGAAGGTGCAGTGCATGAACCAGTCCCAGAGCCACTGGCCGGCCTGGTTGCGCTGCACCTGTGTGGGTTCGGTGCGCAGCCAGTCGGCCAGGTGCAGGCCGTGCAGGTACTGCTGGGTCAGCACCTGTGCACGGGTGTGTGAGGCGATGGGCCGCGGCAGCACGATGCCCGGCAGCACCGCATGCTCGGCAAACCATTGCAGCTGGCGGGCCTCGTGCAGGTAGTCCACCTCGTGCAGCAGCGTGCGCTCGATCTCCTCCAGCACGCGCTCCACCACCACATCGCCGGGCAGGGGCAGGTCGCTGTGCGCCAGGGCGCGCAGGGTGGTGCGCAAGAGGCGCATGTCCGAGGCGATGGTGGTGGCGATGCCCGGGTACTGCACCTTGACCGCCACGGGGCCATGCCCCGCAAGCTCGGCACGGTGCACCTGGCCCAGGCTGGCGGCGGCAAAGGCCTGGGGCTCGAAGCGGGTGAACAGGGCCTCGGGTTCCTGCCCGAAGGACTGGCGAAACACCCGCCCCACCAGCGCCCGGTTGAGCGGCGTCGCCTGGTGGCAGGCGCGTGCCAGCTCGCGCCGCACGCCCTCGGGCAGAAAGCTGCTGTCCATGCTCAGGATCTGCGAGACCTTGAGGGCGGTGCCGCGCAGCTGCCCCATGGCCTGGAACAGGATGCGGCCCATGGCCGCCTCGTGGCGTGCCTGGGCATCGGCCTCTGCGGCCGCGTCGGTGCCGGCGGGGCGCATGCGTTCGCCCAGCCGGGCCAGGCCCAGGCGGGCGGCCGCCACGCCGGTGATGGTGCCGCGCGCCAGGGCGCCGGTGCGCGGGGCCTTGGCGCCGCGCGTCATGCCCGTGCCAGCATGGTGCGCACGATGCGGCGGTGGAACGGCGCCACCACGGCCATGTAGGCATGGCCAAGCGGGTTGTGGATGTGCACCACGGTGCCCAGGGCCAGCACGGGCTGCCCGCCCTGCATGCGCTTGTGCAGCGAGACCTGCACGTCCAGGTGCTTGTCGTCCTGGCCCATCACCACCTCGCGGTCCGACAAGTGGCGGATCTCGAAGATGCCCACCCGGTCGCCCACGCGGTAGCCGCTGGCGTCGCGCCGCGTGCCGTCGTTCAACTGTCCCAGGCCCTTGAGCCCGACCAGGCGCACCAGGCGGTTGCGCAGCGCCATCAGCGCCCGCGTCCAGCCGGGGGTGCGGGCCACCACGTCCAGCCAGGACTGCAGCGCACTGTGGCCGGGCGCGGTGTCGGCGGTCTCGTAGCAGTCGGCGAACTGCGCGCCCGGCAGGCGGGCTTCGATCACGCTGCCGGCGGGCAGCGGTGTGGCGCGGACGGTGCGGAAAGCGGTCATGGTGCGGCCTTGCGGGTGCGGGTTTTGCGGGCGGGCTTGGCGGCCGGTGCGGCAGGGGCCGGGGCGGGCGCGGGCCTGCGCGGCCGGCCTGCCGCGGCACTGTCTCCCAGCGACGCCTTGGCCATGCGCAGCACGCCGATGAGCCCGCTGCCGTGCTGCATGAAGCGCGCCATCTGGCTGCGCAGCACGAAGCCGCCGAGCTGCAGCACGCGGTTCACCAGGCCCGCACGCAGGGCGGTGACCAGCACGCCCAGCGACAGGTCCACGAGCTGCGTGGTCTCCGCGAATTCGTCCGAGGTGTCGGCCAGCCAGTAGGCCACCACGCCGGCCAGGTAGTCGCCGAACAGGCCGCTGGCCACGCCCTTGAAGTCGCAGGGCTCGATCTCGCCGCTGTCTTCGGCCGCGCTGACGAAGTCCGTCACCGCATCGCGCAGCGCCTGGCGCGAGGCCAGGGGCTCGGCCAGCATGGACAGGGGCGAGCGCCGGGCCAGGGCCATCACCTCGGCCACGAACTCGCGGTCGGGCAGCAGGCGTTCGAGCAGGGCGTCGGTCAGGCGTTGCAGCTTTTCCTGCAGCCCGTAGTCCGCCAGGCCCGGCGTGGCCAGGGTGTCGGCCAGCGCGCCGCGCACGGCCTCGTCGACAAAGCCCAGCACCACGCGGTCCTTGGTGGGGAAGTATTTGTAGATCGTCGCATCGCCGATGCCGGCCGCGCGCGCGATGTCCTTCATCGTCGTGCCATCGAAGCCCTGGCGCGTCATCAGATCGACCGCGCTGGCCACGATCTGGCGGCGGGTCTCGTCCTGCTGCTGTCGGGTGGTTTTCAATTTGCTATCCTTAAATCAAGGAATTCAATGATTTAAAGAATAGTAAATTTTGTTTAATCCGTCAACACCCTCCTCACGGGCAGACCCGGGTCGTGAGCGACCCTAGTCGTCGGGCAGGAAGATCTGCTCGATCGGCTGCTGCAGCAGCCGGGCGATCTTGAAGGCCAGCGGCAGGCTGGGGTCGTACTTGCCGGACTCGATGGAGTGCACGGTCTGGCGGCTGACGCCCAGGGCCTCGGCGAGGGCCTGCTGGGTCATGCCCTGGTCTTGGCGCAGGGTCTTGAGGTGGTTGCGCATGGCGGCAGGGGAAGGGGTTCAGTGGCCGGAGGCAGCAGCCTCTGTGGTCAGTTGCCGGGCATGCTCGCCCAGGGTGGCGCGTGCGGGCCGGTACTGCACGCCCAGGTCGGACACGCTGCGCGCGGTCTCGAAGTTCAGCGGGTGGCCGACGTTGTGCTGGACGTACTCGCGCGTCATGCCGGCCATGGGCGCAATGGCCCACATCAGCCACTTGGGCACTTCCTTGCGGGGCAGGTTCGCGCCCGGCGCGGCACCGCTGGCGCGCAGCAGCTCGGCAATCTCCAGCAGGCGCAGGCTTTCGCCCACGACGATGTAGCGGCCCGCGGCGTGGTCGCCCAGTGCAGCGCCCACATGGGCCTGCGCCACGTCGCGCACATCCACGATGCCCAGCCAGAGCCGGGGCACGCCCTGGCGGAACGAACCGTCCAGGAATTGGCGCAGCATCTGCACGCTGGTGGCATCGTCCCGGTCCGACAGGGAGGGGCCGAAGATCGCGCCTGGGTGCACGCTGACCAGGGTCCAGCGCGCCTGCCGGGCCTGCATCTCCCAGGCCAGGGCCTCGGCCCGGGTCTTGGACAGCGCATAGGGGTTGCTCTGCACGGTCGAGCTGCGGTTCACGTCGTCGGCCCGCAGGGCATGGCCCGGGCGGTCGCGCAGCTCGGCACTGTGGCCGAACATGGACACGATGGAGCTCGTGACCACGACACGCCGCACCGAGGGCGTGCGGTTGACCGCGTCCAGCACGTGGCGCGTGCCGGCGGTGGCGGGGCCGATCAACTCCTTCTCGGCGTCCGCCACCGGCCCCAGGCGGTAGGGCGAGGCGGTGTGCACGACGGTGTCGCACCCGGCCATGGCCGTGTCGAAGCCGGTGGGGCTGAGCAGGTCGGCCTCGAAGAGGGCCAGGCGGCCCGGGTGCTCCTGGGCCATGCGCTGCAGGTGCCGGGTCTTGCGGGCGTCCTGCAGGCTGCGCACGGTGGCGTGCACGGTGTGGCCCTGGTCGAGGAACAGCTGCACGACCCACGAGGCGAGGTAGCCGGCGGCGCCGGTCACGAGGATGCGCGCCATGCTCAGCTCAAGCGGTGGTGGGTGATGCACAGGCCGACGCCCCAGGCGGCGACCAGGGTCCCCGCCAGCACCAGGGGATGCATTGGCGGGCTGAACCCCAGTGTCTGCAGCGCCGATGCGGCCAGCAGTGCGAGCAGGCCGAAGCCCAGCGCCCACTGGCAGGCGCGGCCATGCATCTGGCGCTGCAATTCATCCAGCCGGCGCAAGCGGCCCAGGGCCGCCCAGCCGAGCAGCCCTGTCACCGCGGCCAGCAGCAGCGCCGCCCACTGGCCTGCAGGTCGGGACAGGGAGGGAAGCTCCAGGCTCGCAAGCCCGAGAAGGATCAGGACGAGAACCCCGGCCAGCACCTTGGTCAGGTAGCCGAGTTGTTCCAGCAAGGGAGGCTGCTCATGCATGGTGGAAACCCTTTGATGTAAAGTTTGCTTTACTCATTGTGGCGAGCTCTGGCGCAATGTCAAGTTTCTTTTACTTTTTCGAAAGGCCGTCTAGCGGCGCATGCCCGTGAAGGCCTCGAACTCCCAGCTGCGCAGCGCCAGCAGCAGGGTGTAGCCCTCGAGTTCGCGCGGCGGCAGCTTCTGGTCGGCCAGGTGCTGCTGGGCAAAGTCCTGGGCCACGCGCTGCATGCGTTCCATGAAGGCCGGCGCCAGGCTGCGGCTGATGGTGCCGTGCACCAGCAGCACGCCTTCGCCCGCACCGTCGAAGCCTCCGGCGAAGTAGTCGAGCAGCGCGTGCTCGCGGAAGTAGTTCATCACCGGCCCGTGCGGGCGCCAGCGGAAGGTCTTGGCCAGCTTGAGCCGGTAGCGGTTGAGCGGGCGCAGCTCGATGATGCCGATGCGGTCGAGCTGGGCCAGGTACTTGATGCCTTCGGCCTCGGACAGGCGGTAGGTGCTGGTCACCTGCTCCAGCGTCCACTGGCTGAGCACGCAGATGGCCATGAGCAGCAGGCGCTTGTCCGCCACCACGGCCTTTTCCTGCTCCTGGCTCAGTTCCTTGAGCAGGGGCTGGCTCTCGGCCACACGGCGCGCCAGGTCGGCAAAGTCCAGCGCCAGCGCGCGGCAGATGGCATCGATGCGCGACAGCGGCATGTCCCCCTTGGCCAGCATGCGCTTGACGCTGGACTCCGCCATACCCAGCTGAACCGCCAGGTCGGCGTAGGTCATCTGCGCGGTCTTGAGTTCCTTCTTGAGGGCGGTGACGAGGTCGGCGGTGGTGCTCATGGGTATCGATTATCGGTACCTGCGGTGCATTTGGCAGCCCTTTGCACAGATTTCAGTACCGGTGAAGGCCTGGGCGTTCCCACACTGCGCCCACCAACCACTCCCGGAACCCGCACCATGCCCTTGCCACTTCCTCCCCGCGCCACGGGCCCGTCCCGCCTGGAGGCCGCGCTGCTGTTCGGTGCCTGCGCGCTGCTGGCGCTGGCCGTGTTCGGCCCGGTGCTGCACGACAGTGCCCACCAGCACGGCTTTGCCGACCAGCGCACGCTGCTGGGTATTCCCTGTGCGCTCGATGTGCTGAGCAATCTGCCGTTTGCCATTGCCGGGGCCTTGGGCCTGGCGTGGCTGGTCCGGTTGCAGGCGGGCGCGGTGGATGGCGTCTCACGCGCCCTGGCGGGCCTGTTCTTCGCCGGCCTGGTCTGCACCGCGGCAGGTTCGGCCTTCTACCACTGGCGCCCCAGCGACTTCGGCCTGATGTGGGACCGGCTGGGCATGGTGCTGCCATTCGCGGGCCTGCTTGGGCTGGCGGCGGCGGGGCGCGTCAGCGCCCGTGCCGGTGTGGCCACGGCTGGTGCGGTGCTGCTGGGCGGTACGCTGGCCGTGCTGTGGTGGGCCCTGTCGGGCAATGTGCTGCCCTGGGCCGTGGTGCAACTGGGCGGCATGCTGGTGGTGCTGGCGCTCGCCATGCTGCCGCGCCGGGCCGGCACCCTGGCCGTGCACCTGGGCGCAGTGATCGCCTTCTACGGCGTGGCCAAGCTCTTCGAGGCGGCCGACCACCCCATCCTGGAGGCCACGGGCCAATGGGTGTCGGGCCACAGCCTCAAGCACCTGGCCGCCGCTGCCGCGGCCCTGCCGGTGCTGTCCGCACTGGCGGGCTTGCTGCTACGCAACGCAGGCCATGGCCCTGTCGCCACAACCGGGCAGAATGGCGCCCAGCACCGGGCGCGACGCGGGCCGGTGACAGCGCCCGAGATGCCGTTCGACCACACCAAGATGCAAGCGAGGAGAGACGCATGACCACCACCGAGACCCCTTCTGCGGGCGCGAGCTCCCTGCATGCCAGCCCTGGCGTCCACGCAGGCCATGGCGGCCACGAGGATCCCAACCAGTTCGCCCTGCTGCGCCAGCGCCGCTTCGCGCCCTTCTTCTGGACGCAGTTCTCGGGTGCCGCCAACGACAACCTGTTCAAGTTCGCCTTCACGGTGATGGTGACCTACCAACTGAGCGTGGGCTGGCTGCCGCCGGCCATGGCCGGGCTGGTGATCGGTGCGCTGTTCATCCTGCCGTTTTTGCTGTTCTCGGCCACCTCGGGCCAGCTCACGGACAAGTACGACAAGACGAAGATGATCCGCTTCGTGAAGAACCTGGAGATCGCCATCATGCTGGTGGCGGCCGTGGGCTTCGTGGCGGGCAACGTGCCCATATTGCTGCTGTGCACCTTCCTCATGGGCATGCACTCCACGCTGTTCGGGCCGGTGAAGTTCGCCTACCTGCCCCAGGTGCTGACCGAGCGCGAGCTCACGGGCGGCAACGGCATGGTGGAGATGGGCACCTTCGTCGCCATCCTGCTGGGCAATGTGGCCGGCGGCCTGCTGGTGGCGCTGCCTGGCATCGGCCACACCACGGTGGCGATTGCCTGCGTGGCGCTGGCGCTGGTCGGGCGCCTCGTGGCGCAGGCCATTCCCCCGGCACCGGCCACCGACCCGGGCCTGGTCATCAACTGGAACCCCATCAGCGAAACCTGGCGCAACCTCAAGCTGGCGCACGGCAACATCGTGGTCTTCCGCTCGCTGCTGGGCATCAGCTGGATGTGGTTCTTCGGCGCGGTGTTCCTGTCGCAGTTCCCCAGCCTCGCCAAGGAGGTGCTGCACGGCAACGAGCAGGTGGCCTCGCTGCTCCTGGTGGTGTTCTCGGTGGGCATCGGCATCGGTTCGCTGCTGTGCGAGGTGCTCTCGCGCCGCCATGTGGAGATCGGCCTGGTGCCCCTGGGCGCCATCGGCATGAGCGTGTTCTCCATCGACCTGTATTTCGCCGCGCGCAGCCTGCCGCCCGCGGAGATCATGGGCCTGGGCGCCTTCCTGGCCCAGGCGCCGCACTGGCGCGTGATGCTCGACCTGGCGCTGCTGAGCCTGTTCGCGGGCCTGTACAGCGTGCCCATGTACGCGCTGATCCAGATGCGCAGCCAGCCCACGCACCGCGCGCGCATCATCGCCGCCAACAACATCCTCAATGCGCTGTTCATGATCGCCAGCTCGCTGATCGCCGGCGCGCTGCTGGGCGCGGGCTTCACCGTGCCGCAGATCTTTTTGTTCACCGGCCTGGCCAATGCGGTCGTGGCGTTCTACATCTTCATGCTGGTGCCCGAGTACCTGCTGCGCTTCGTGGCCTGGGTGTCCTCGCGCTTCGTCTACCGCTTCAAGGTGCAGGGCGACGAGAACCTGCCGTCCGCCGGTGCCGCCATCCTGGCCTGCAACCATGTGAGCTTCGTCGACGCCGTGCTGCTCATGGCTGCCAGCCCGCGGCCCATCTACTTCGTGATGGACCACCGCATCTTCCGCGTGCCGCTGCTGGGCTGGCTGTTCCGCCTGGCCAAGGCCATTCCGATCGCGCCCTACAAGGAAGACCCCGCCACCTACGAAGCCGCCTTCGAGCGCGCGGCCCAGGTGCTGCGCGAGGGCGATTTGCTGGCCATCTTCCCCGAAGGCGGCATCACCAAGGACGGGCAGCTGCAGGAGTTCAAGGGCGGCATCATGAAGATCATCGACCGCGCGCGCGAAGAGGGCATCCACGCCCCCGTGATCCCCATGGCGCTGACCAACCTCTGGGGCTCGTACTTCAGCCGCATCGAGCAGGGCGGCGCCATGGTGCGCCCGTTCCGCCGCGGCTTCTACAGCCGCGTGGGGCTCAATGTGGGCCATGCGGTTCCGGCGGCCGAGGTGCAGCCCGCGTCCCTGCGCTCGCGCGTGGCCGACCTGCTGGCCGCCTGATGCAGGGCACCGAAAACCACCTGGAGAAGCAGGAGCGGGTCGCGCTGGCGCGCCGCATCATGGCCTTCCTGCGTGAAATCGGGCTGGCGGTGAGCGAGGCCGAGGTGCCTGCCGACAGCTTCCTGCCCGGCCTGCGCATCGTGCAGGGTGGTTTGCGGGTGGACCTGGAACGCTTGCGTTGGCCGGGTGACCTGCTGCACGAAGCGGGGCACCTGGCCGTGGTGCCTGCCGCACTGCGCGGCGGCATGGACGATGCGCTGGCCGAACTGCCCCCTGTGCCGCACGGGGGCGAGATCGAGGCCACGGTGTGGGCCTGGGCAGCCCTGCTGCACCTGCAGTTGCCGTCCGCCGTGCTGTTCCATGACGGCGGCTACCACGGCCAGGCGGCGGGCCTGCGCACCACCTTCGAACTGGGTGTGTACCCGGGCCTGCCGGGGCTGGTTGCGGCAGGGCTCACGGCATCGCCTGGGCAGGCAGCCGCCTTGGGCGTGGCGCCTTACCCGCACATGCTGGCCTGGCTGCGCGCCTGATCCGATCAGATCACCGAGAGGCCCGCCAGCCGGGCCAGGCGCTCGGCTTCGGTCTCGGTGCGGTCAGCCGTTGCGAAAAAGAAAGCTGTAGGCGTTCAACGCCGGCACCCCTCCCAGGTGCGCGTACAGAACACGGGAGCCTTCGGGGAATTCGCCCTTGCGCACCATGTCGATCATGCCGTGCATGGACTTGCCTTCGTACACCGGGTCGGTGAGCATGCCTTCCTGGCGTGCGCACAGGCGGATGGCTTCGAGCGTGCCCTCGTTGGGCAGGCCGTACTCGGGGCCGCCGTAGCGCGTGTCCAGCACCACGTCCTCGGCCGTGATGTCCTGGCCCAGTTCCACGAGCTGGGCGGTGTGCTGCGCGATGCGCAGGATCTGCGCGTGCGTCTTTTCGGGCTTGGCCGATGCGTCGATGCCGATCACCTTGCGCGCGCGGCCGTCGGCCGCGAAGCCCACCACCATGCCGGCCTGCGTGCTGCCCGTGACCGAGCACACGACGATGTAGTCGAACTGGAACCCGAGCTCCTTCTCCTGCTGGCGCACCTCTTCGGCAAAGCCCACGAAGCCCAGGCCGCCGTAGGGGTGCTCGGAGCAGCCTGCGGGGATGGGGAAGGGCTTGCCGCCGGCCTTCTTGACGTCGTCCATGGCCTGCTCCCAGCTGGGGCGGATGCCGATGTCGAAGCCCGCGGCATCCAGGCGCACGTCGGCCCCCATGATGCGCGACATCTCGATGTTGCCCACGCGGTCGTACACCGCGTCGGAGTAGTTGACCCAGTTCTCCTGCACCAGCACGCACTTCATGCCCAGGTGCGCGGCCACGGCGGCCACCTGGCGCGTCTGGTTGGATTGGATGCCACCGATGGAGACCAGCGTGTCGTAGCCGCCGGCAATCGCCTCGGGGATCAGGTATTCGAGCTTGCGTGTCTTGTTGCCGCCGAAGGCCAGGCCGCTGTTGCAGTCCTCACGCTTGGCGTACAGGTGCACCTTGCCGCCCAGGTGGGCCGACAGGCGGTTCAAGGGGGTGATCGGCGAGGGGCCGAAGGTCAGCGGGTGGCGGGCGAATTTCTGCAGGTTCATGGCGGCTCTCGTAGGCGATGGAAGAGGGGGAATCCGTTGCAGGGGCGCTTCGGTGGCGCCTCGCCTGCAATGCCTCCATCGTAGGAAAAGCCATGGCTAACGTGGTTGTGAATATGGGTTGGATTTCGGAGATTTGCTATGTGAAAATGCCAATCGAGAAATATTAATTCCGAAAAACAAGCCATGTGCGCAACAAAAGTTCACGGCAAGAGTGCGCCCGCCAGCGCCGCGGTCACCGACGACCTGGACCGCACCGACAAGGCCGTCCTGCGCCTGCTGCAGCGCGATGCCTCGCTGTCCAATGTGGCCCTGGCCGAGAAGGTGCACCTGAGCCCGCCCGCCTGCCTGCGCCGGGTGGAACGGCTCAAGCGCCTGGGGCTGATCGACGGGGTGGTGGCGCTGCTCAACCCCAAGGCCGTGGGGGCCGGCATGCTGGTGATGATCGGTGTGGTGCTCGACCGCTCCACGCCCGAGTCCTTCGCGGCCTTCGAGAAGGCGGCCGTGAAGATCTCGGGCTGCATGGAGTGCCACGTGGTGACGGGCGAGTTCGACTACTTCATGCTGGTGCGCACGCGCGACAGCGACAGCTTCAACCGCCTGCATGCCGAGCAACTGATCTACCTGCCCGGCGTGCGGCAGGTGCGCTCCTTCATGGTGCTGCGCAATGTGCTGTCCACCACGGAGCTGCCGCTGGCCTTGTGACCAGCGGCGGGGGTTACGCCGTCTCGACTGCGAACGCCAGCCCGGCATTTGCCTGCAGGCGCGCGATCAGCGGCTCGCCCATGGCGGGCGCCGTGGTCCAGATGCCGCCCGGCGTGGCGGCGGCCTCCTGCAGCAGGCAGACGGCGGCTTCGGTGATCATCTTGCTGGTCGAGCCATAGCCTGGGTCGCGGTCGCCCTTCACGCCCACGCGCAGGGTGTTGCCCTGGCCGTCCTCACCGAGGAACAGCACGTCGTACGAGCCTGCTTCGCGCTCCTCGCGCGACGGGCCTTCGCCGGGCTTGGGGCCTTCCTTGGAGCCCATGGACTTGTCGCCCGCCACGGCATTGGCGATGGCCTCGCCCTTGGCGCCCGGGCCTGTGACCAGCATCTCGTCGTAGACGAAGTCCGTGCCATAGGCATGCTGCAGCAAAAAGTTGGAGCGGTGCACATTGCGCGTGTTGATGGCCGCCATCACGAAGGGCGCGACCCACACGCCCAGGGCTTCGTCCTCCATGGGCTTGTGGCCCGTGGGCTGGCGCGGGCCCTCGAAGCCAGGCGTCAGCGAGAACGGGTTCTTGAGCAGTTCCAGCACCTTCGGGTCGGCGGCCGATGCGGCCATGGTGGCCTGCAGGCTCGCGGCCGTGCCGCCCGAGAACGTGCCCTTGAGCTTGCGCACCCGGCCGCGCACACGGCTCGCGGGGTGGCCGAAGCGCGCCTTCATCTCGCGCTGCAGCATGAACACGCCTAGATCGAAGGGAATGGAGTCGAAGCCGCACGAGAACACGATGCGCGCGCCGCTGGCCTTCGCCGCAGCCTCGTGCGCGTCGATCATGTGGCGCATCCAGGCCGGTTCGCCGCACAGGTCCACATAGTCCACACCCGCGGCCGCGCAGGCGGCCACCAGTTCGTTGCCATAGAGCTGGTAGGGCCCCACGGTGGTCAGCACCAGGCGCGTCTGCGCCATCAGCGCCTGCAGGCTTTCTGCGCTGGCGCTGTCGGTCACCACCAGGGGCGTGTCGGCCGGGGCGCCCAGTTCGTCGCGCACGGCGGCCAGCTTCTCGGCGCTGCGCCCACCCATGGCCCAGCGCAGGCCGCTGCCGGCGGGGTAGCGCTGCAGCAGGTACTCCACCACCAGCCGGCCGGTGAAGCCGGTGGCGCCGTGGACGACGATGTCATAGGGTTTGGTCATGGGGTTCTCCAGGAGAGTCGGTAGGGCGGCAGGCTCAGCAATCGCCGGGATTGTGAAAGACCAGGGCGGCATCGGCTGTCGCCCATGCGCTTCCAAGGGGGTGGCATGCGCGCAACTGTGGGGGCTGATAAGGGTGTCAAAGTGTGACCAAGTACCGTAAAACGATACCGAGGAGATGGTGCCGCGCCACTGTGGTGGTTCAATGCGGACAGCCGGCGGGCGCTTTGCGACCATCCGTTCCGTGTTCAACAACGGCCCCAGGGCCACACCACCCTTATGTCAGCATCTCCCGTCCTCGTTCAGCGCGATACCAAGGCCTGGCAGCTCCAGGTCTGGATTTCGTTCGGCATCGCCGTGTTCCTGTGCGCAGTCGGCCTGGCCTGGCTGCCCGGGGAACAGCTGGAGCGCGCGTTCATGGTGATGGGCTATGTGTTCTGCCTCTCGGCCGCCTTCGTGCTGGCCAAGTTCGTGCGGGACAGCGAAAGCGCCACGCGCCGTGGCGCTGGCGACACGCCCATGTGGAAGCTGGTGGTGTGGGGCGGCTTCGCAGTCGCCATGGGCCTGACGGGCTGGGGCCTGTTCGGCATGGAGATCAACGTCACCTACAAGGCCTTTCTGGGGGTGAGCTGGCTGTACCTGATCACCACCGCCTTCACGCTGGCCAAGATGCTGCGTGACCGCCACGAGGCCGACCTGCTCGAAGCCCGCCTGCAAGGCCGCCGCGAAGCCGCCCAGTCGGCTGCCCAGAACAGCAATAGCTGATCCTGCCCCGTGTCTGGAATGCCATTCCCCGGCACACCGAGTGCCGGGGGCGCCCACCTCTGAGGAGTGAATGACCATGAGAACCCTGCAACGCACCCTGGCCCGCGCCCTGCTGGCCGCCACTTTCCTCGCGGCCCTGGCCAGCCTGCCAGCCCGCGCCCAGAGCGAGGCCTCGGCCGCGCTGTCCCTGCTGCCCGTGGCCTCCGTGGTCGGTACGGCCTCGGTCGCCTCGACCGCCGCCGGCGCCGTGGTGGCCCTGCCCGCGGCCCTGTCGGTCGGTGGCGCCGTGCTCTCGGTGCGCGCCGTGGAGGTGTCGGCCGTCGGTACCGTGTATGTGCTGGAGCGTGCCTCGGACGGCGCCCGCGTCAGCGTCGAGGTGCTGGGCCGCGGCATCGGCGCCTCGGCCCACGCCGTGGGCACCGTGGTGGTCTGTACCGTGATCGGCTCGGGCGTGGTGCTGTCGGTGGCCGGCGAGGCCCTGGCCTTCGTGCCCAACGCCATCGGCCGGGCCCTGCTGTACAACGAGCGCCTGTGAGGACGGTCGCAGCCATGCACACCACCACCACTTTGCACCCGGCCGGCCTGCGCTGGGCCCTGGGCGCGGCGCTGCTGACCGGCGCTGTGCTGCTCCCTGCCACCCAGGCCCATGCCGGCCGCTCCTGCGAGGCGGCCAAGCCGCCCCCCGCCAAGAGCATTGAGCGCGGCATGCAACTGGCCGAGCGCACCTCCCAGGCCCTGGACGCGACCGGCGCCCAGGTCGTGATGCTGGGCCGCGCGGGCCAGGACCTTAGCAAATACGGGCTGCGCTATTCGCACCTGGGCTGGGCCTACAAGACGCCCGAAGGCCCCTGGCGCGTGGCGCACAAGCTCAATGAATGCGGCACCGCCGTGGGCCATGTCTACCGCCAGGGCCTGGGCGAGTTCTTCCTTGATGACCTGTGGCGCTACGAGGCCGTGTGGGCCGTGCCCACGCCCGAGGTGCAGCAGCGCCTGTACACGCTGTTGCAGGACAAGGGCCGCACCAAGGCCCTGAACCAGCCCGCCTACAGCATGGTGAGCTACGTCTGGGGCACCAAGTACCAGCAGTCCAACCAATGGGCGCTGGAGACCCTGGCCGCAGCCATGGAGCCGGCCACCGTGACCTCGCGCGAGCAGGCCCAGGCCTGGCTCAAGTTCAAGGGCTACGAGCCCACCACGCTCAAGATCGGGCCGCTGACCCGCATGGGCGGGCGCGTCGGTTCGGCCAACATCGCCTTCGACGACCACCCCAACGACAAGCGCTTCTCGGACCGCATCGAGACGGTGACCGTGGATTCGATGCTCGTGTGGCTGCAGCGCGCCCAACTGGGTGCGGCCCCGGCCACCCTCACGCTCAAGTGACAAGGCCGGTGCGCGCCGTCTGAAGATTCCAACCGACACCCGGGAGATGTGCCCATGAGCAAATCGCTGCGCCTGTCCGAAAAATGGTTCCGCCGCGGCCTGTGGCTGGTGGCCTTTGTCTTCGCGGGCTTTCTGATCGGGCTGGGCGGCACCATCGTCGGTGACCTGCCCCAGGTCGAGAAGCGCCTCGTGGTCGAGGACTTCGTCGACAAGGCCGCCTACGACCGGGTGCGCGAGGAAGTTCGCAGCTCGCGCAAGGCCGAAGAGGATGCCGAAACCGCGCTGCAGCAGGCCCAGCTGCAGCGCAGCAAGGCGCGCAGCGAAAGTGTGGCCGAGCGCGAGACCTTCAACAACTGGCTGGCCACGCGCAGCGCCACCCAGCGTGCCGACCAGGACCCCGAGGTCATCGCGCGCACCCAGAAGCTCGACGTGCTCAAGCTGGCCGAGCGCAAGACCCAGCAGGCGGTCGAGGCGCAGCAGCAGGCCGCGCTCGACGCGCACCAGGCCGCCAGCGCCGCCCAGCAGCGCCAGAGCGAGATGGAGCGCGAGGGCTATGACCGCATGTCGGTCGAACAGCGCAAGCTGGAGCTGCGCGTCTTCCTGTACCGCCTGGCGCTCACGCTGCCGCTCCTGGCCATTGCCGGCTGGCTGTTCGTCAAGAAGCGCAAGGGCACCTACTGGCCCTTCGTCTGGGGCTTCATCTTCTTCGCGCTGTTCGCCTTCTTCGTGGAGCTCGTGCCCTACCTGCCCAGCTACGGCGGCTATGTGCGCTACGTGGTGGGCATCGGCATCACGGTGCTGATTGGCCGCTATGCCATCCTGGCGCTCAACCGCTACCTGGAGCGCCAGAAACTGGCCGAAGCCCTGCCCGACCAGGAGCGCCGCAAGGAGCTCAGCTACGACGTGGCCCTGGCGCGCCTGGCCAAGAGCGTGTGCCCCGGCTGCGAGCGCCCGGTGGACCTGAAGAACGAGAAGATCGACTTCTGCCCGCACTGCGGCATCGGCCTGTTCGACCACTGCGGCGTGTGTACCACCCGCAAGAGCGCGTTCGCGCGCTTCTGCCATGCCTGCGGCGCCGCCGCGGCCGGTGCACCGGCGCCCCAGGTGCTGCCGGTGATCCCGCCCACGCCACCGGTGCCGCCGGGGCGGTTGGCGCCCGGCAGCGTTCCCTGATCTCAGGGGCCCGGCGCGGCCCGGGGCTCCTCGTACAGATGGGTGCGGTCGCGCCCGGCCGCCTTGGCCTCGTAGAGCGCGGCGTCGGCATCGGACATCAGCGCCCCCAGCGAGTCCTGTGCGGACACGCCCGTGCGCACCACCAGGCCGATGCTCACGGTGGCGTGCAGCGGCGTTGCATGGCCTGGCAAGGCGAACGGGTGGTTGCGCACCTGTTTGCACAGGCGGCGCGCCACGGCCATGGCATCGGCCTGGCGTATGCGTGGCAGCACCACGGCAAACTCCTCGCCGCCCAACCGGCCGAACAGGTCACCCGGCCGCAGCGCATCGCTCACGGTGGCGGCAAAGCCATGCAGCACCTTGTCGCCCTGGGCGTGGCCATAGGTGTCGTTCACGCGCTTGAAATGGTCCAGGTCCAGCATCAGCACGGCCACGCTGCTGCGCTCGCGCGCCAGCCGGGCCAGCAGCTTGCTGCCTTGGGCCATGAAGGCGCGGCGCGCCAGGGCATCGGTCAGGAAGTCGTGGCTGGCTGCGCGGTGCAGGCGGCGCATGGCCTCGACGCTGGCCGCCTTGGCCGTGGCCACCGACAGCGGGCCCAGGCCCAGGAGGGAGATCCCCACGCGCAGCGAGAACACCGACCAGGCATGGGTGGGCGCGAACGCGAGGTCCAGCACGCCCGCGCCGGCCGCCATCGCCAGGCCGAAACAGGTCAGCATGGACAGCACGCTGGTGGCAAACACGCCATAAGTGAGCGCACACCACAATAGGGCGGGGACGGGGAAGGCCAGCGCCCCGGGGCCGCCAATGGCGATGGCCGCCGCCTCGCTCGCCGCCAGGGCGAGCAGCGGGGCGCCGTACTTCCAGCGGCGCCGGGACCAGCGGCGCTTCTTGAGCGTGCGCCGCGCCTCCTGCGGGGTCGGCAGGCTCAGCAGGACCGGGAGAATCAGCACGCTGTTGATCAGCTCCGTGCAGAACCACATGCCCAGGGCCGTGGGCCAGGCCGTGTTGAACAGCAGCGGGCCCGTGCCCGAGCCGACCAGTGCCGCCACGGCACTGCTGGCCACACAGATGCCGAACATCAGCACCACCGACATCTGCCGTTTGAGGAAGCGCGTGGCCACCGGCACCTGGCCGAACAGCCACCATCCCGTGGCCACACCGCACAGGTTGGCCGCGGCCAGCCACAGCGTGGCCAGCGGGGGCGTGCCGGCCGCCAGGTCGGCAGCCACATAGCCCACGGCGGCCGCCGCCCAGGTGCCCGATGCCGCCAAGCGCGGGTAGCGCACCAGCAGGCCCAGCAGCAGGGCATTGGCTGGCCAGAACGCAGCCATGAAGCCCACGGGCCGGGTCATGATGCCCAGCAGGGACGCGGCGAACACCAGTGCACCGATGCCCAGGCACAGGCCCCAGCCCTTCACGGGGCCGGCCGCAGTGCCGGGAGAGGGTGGGCGCAACAGGGACTTCATGCGTGGTAATCCAGGGCAGGGGCCCACTGTAGCCGCGAATGCCGGCTGGTACCGGTCAGGCCCCCTCGGGTGTGGAATGGGTCAGGGTTTGTTCACAATTGGCGGGGAGTCTGGCGTACCGGCCTCACGGCATGCGACGGCGCCAGGCCTGCCAGCGCATGCGCCACTGCCGCTTGAGCACCCGCCCCGCGCGCCAGGGCCAGGAAGCGCGCACGCGTTCGAGCAACAGTGCCTTGGTGTGCATCCAGCGGGCGTACACCCAGGCAAACCAGCGCAGTTGCAGCAGCGCCGGCTGGGTCAGCGTGAACAGCCGCGCCAGCACCGCCGTGCCCACCAGCTTGGCCACCACGATGATGAGCATGCCCAGCACCACGTGCCCCTGGCCGATGGTCCACAGGGCCAGCAGCTTGACGGGCAGCAGCATCAGCGAGGGCAGGGTGAACAGCAGCAGGGCCGCCCAGGGGGGCAGGCCACGCACGGAGCCCTCGATCCAGCGCAGCCCGGGCCAGCGGCCGATGCGCGCCAGGAGCTTCTGCAGCGGCTCCCAGCCCCATTCCTCGAAGACGATGAGCAGCGCCAGCAGCCAGCCGGCCAGGTGGCCGATCGGCCGCAGCGGCCACAGCAACAGCTTGCGCAGGAAGGGCGGCACGGTGGTCGGAGGGCCGGCGGGTGAGGGATCAGACGCCGCGCGCCCGGTCCGCCTTGAACTGTGCGCGGAACTGGGCAAACGTGCCCGCGTCCAGCGCCTCGCGCACTTCGCGCATCAGGTTCAGGTAGTAGTGCAGGTTGTGGATGCTGGTGAGCATCGGGCCCAGCATTTCGCCGCAGCGGTCCAGGTGGTGCTGGTAGGCGCGGCTGAAGCCCCCGCGCCCGCCGGCCTCCCACGAGACACCGCTCTTGCCCGCGCAGGCGTGGCAGGTGCAGCTGGTGTCCAGCGGCTGGTGGTCGCTCTTGTGGCGGGCGTTGCGGATCTTCAGGTCGCCATAGCGCGTGAACATGGTGCCGTTGCGCGCGTTGCGCGTGGGCATCACGCAGTCGAACATGTCCACACCCTGGGCCACGCCCTCGACCAGGTCCTCGGGCGTGCCCACGCCCATCAGGTAGCGCGGCTTGTTCGCGGGCAGCAGGTGCGGGGTGTGCGCCATGATGCGCAGCATCTCGTCCTTGGGCTCGCCCACCGAGACGCCGCCCACAGCGTAACCGGGGAAGTCCATCTCCACCAGGCGCTCCAGCGATTCGGCACGCAGGTTCTCGTACATGCCACCCTGCACGATGCCGAAGAGCGCATTGGGGTTGTTCAGGCGGTGGAACTCGTCCTGGCTGCGTTTCGCCCAGCGCAGGCTCATCTCCATGGACTGGCGCGCCTCGCGCTCGGTCGTCAGGTGGCCCTTGGTCTCGTAGGGCGTGCACTCGTCGAGCTGCATCACGATGTCGCTGTTGAGCGTGGTCTGGATCTGCATGCTCACCTCGGGCGACATGAACAGCTTGTCGCCGTTCACCGGGCTCGCGAAGGTCACGCCCTCCTCGGTGATCTTGCGCATGGCGCCCAGGCTCCAGACCTGGAAACCGCCCGAATCGGTGAGGATGGGCTTGTTCCACTGCTCGAAGCCGTGCAGGCCGCCAAAGCTTTCCATCACGTCCAGGCCTGGGCGCATCCACAGGTGGAAGGTATTCCCGAGGATGATCTGCGCGCCCATGTCGTGCAGGCTCTGGGGCATCACGCCCTTGACGGTGCCATAGGTGCCCACGGGCATGAAGATGGGTGTTTGCACCACGCCGTGGTTGAGCGTGAGCGTGCCCCGGCGCGCGTGGCTGGTGGGGTCGGTGGTGAGAAGGTCAAACTGCAGCATGGGCTGCATTGTCCCAGACCGCACGTCCGGGCCTGCCAGCGCCCTGCGAGGGCCGTGCCAAAAGGGTATTGACAGGCGCTGCATGAGGCCATGGGGTGCCGCGCCACCCGCAGTCTGTACACTGGTTCGTACCAACGGAAGGAGAACCCCATGTTCAAGATCCTGATCGCCGTGGACGGCTCGGACCTCTCCCTGGACGGCGTGCACCACGCCCTGGGCCTGGTGCGCCAGGGCCTCACGGCCAGCGTGGTGCTGGCCAATGTGCAGGAGCCCGCCACGCTCTACGAAATGGTCACTGCGCGCGACGCCGACCTGATTGCCGCGGCCAGCCTGGAGGCCGGCGAGCACCTGATGGCCCCGGCCCGGGCCCTGCTCGACGCGGCCGGTGTCGCCTACGAAACCGACATCGGCGTGGGCGATGTGGCGCACACCCTGGTGGACATGATCGAGCGCAGCGGCTGCGACCTGGTCGTCATCGGTGCGCGCGGGCAGGGGGCCATCAGCAGCGCGCTGCTGGGCTCCGTGTCGCAGGAGGTGGCCCATGCCAGCCCCGTGCCCGTGACCATCGTCAAGCATGTCGAGGTGGGGCGCCAGCTGGAGGCGGAGCCCGAGGACGGCACGGCCGACGCGCCGCTCTGATCACCAGCCGTCAGTCGCCTGGGCCGCTGGGGCGCGACAATGTTCGCTCCTCCCTTTTCCCGTTGCCCACCCATGGCCTACGCGTCCTCCCTCCTGCTGATTGCTGGCATCTACCTGGCGGTCCTGGCCAGCCCGGGCCCCAATTTCTTCATCCTGAGCCAGATGGCACTGGACGGGCGGCGCCGTGAGGCGCGCCACGTCGTGCTCGGGCTCACCACAGGCTCGGTCTTCTGGGTGCTGGTCTCGCTGGCCGGGGTGGCGACACTGCTGTCGCAGCACCCGTGGCTGGCGACTGCGGTGCGCCTGGTGGGGGCTGCCTACCTCGTCTGGTATGGCGGGCGGCTTCTGTGGTCCGCCTGGTCGCCAGCTTCCTCCCGCGCAAGCGCCCCGTCCCCGCAGGCCGCGGCCTCGCGCGGGGCCGCCTACCGCACCGGGCTGCTGACGGGGGTGACCAACCCCAAGGGCGCAGCGTTCTGGACCAGCGCCTTCGCGGCGGTGTTTCCGGTCGGCGCGCCGGCGTGGTTCTATGTCGCCACGGTGGCGCTGGTGGCCCTGCTGTCGCTGGCCTGGCACCTGGGCATCACCGTGGTCTTCGGGGTGCCCCTGCTGCGCGCGGGCTACCTGCGCATCGAGCGCGCGGTCAACGGCATGGCCGGCGGCGTGCTGGTGCTGCTGGGCCTGCACCGCATGGCAGGGCGCTGAGCTCCAACAGCACAAGGGCCGCGAAAAGCGGCCCTTGTGCAAGAGAGTCAGGGAGCGTTCAGGCCGCCTTGCGGAACGGCTGCTCGTTCGTGCTGCGCTGCAGCTTGCCGTGCGGCAGGCTGGCCAGGCGCGAGAACATGCGCCGCACATAGCCATTCACCCACAGGCACTTGTTGAGTTCGTCCACCGGCAGCGGGCCGGACACCACCACGATGTCGTTCGCCATGTCCTGCGCCCCGGCAGCACGAAGGCGGCGGCGCGTGTTGTTGGCCCAGGACTGGATGCGGGTGGGGCTGCCATGCTGGTGCACCTGGCCCGTGTGCGCATCGAAGGCAATGGCCACGGTATCGGTCTTGAGCTTGAACCTGCGCTCACCGGTCACGGCGCTGGGCTCCTCGCGCATGTCGTACAGGTAGTAGCTGCCGGCCTTGAGCTGGTATTGCATGTCCATGGTGGTTCCTCTCTCTGGGCATTGTCGAGGGCGCACCACAGGGCAATCGCAGGGAATGGGGCCGGAAAACGCCTCTTATCGGCGCGTGATCCGCGCTGGCATGCCAGTCGGTGCGCGTGCCATTGTGCGCGGCCCCTCGGCATGTGCAAATGAAACTTGACCGCAATTGCGTAACGGTTTGTGAGGGCCGGGGCGGACTCTGTTCAGCGGCCCCGGCAATCGCCGGCTGATGGTCAAAAGCGCGTGGCCAATGCCAGTGCCCCCGTGCAAGGGCCGCCCCGCCGCACTGGGGGCGTCCCCCTCAGGGGGATGGCGCGAAGCGCCTCAGGGGGAGCCTAGAAATCCACCAGGCTCAACCCCAGGCTGAACACCGTGCGCTTGCGGTTGTAGTCGATCATGCTGTCGCCATAGCCGCTGAACAGCTGGGTGTGCAGGCGCAGGTTGCTCTTGCTGCCCAGGAAGCCCGTGCCCAGGGTCTGCAGCCATTCCAGGCGCAGCGAACCGCGGTCGCTGTTGGCCAGCGAATGGCGCATCGTGGCGCCCACGGTGTTGTCCTTGTCGTAATTCCAGAAGGCGGCCAGCTCGGCGCGGCCCACGTAGTCGCTGATGCCGGGGTTGTCGTCGCTGCCCGTGCTTTCGGGAATGCGCTTCCACAGGCGCGCGCGCACGTTGAAGCTGTTGCCCAGCTCCATGCCGGTCATCAGGTAGGCACGGTTCCAGCTGCGCGACAAGGGCTTGCTCTGGCCGTTGGACTGGTGCACCAGGCCGATGCCGCTGTAGCGCCAGCGCCAGCCGAACGGCAGTTGGGCATCGGTGGGGTAGACATACATCACCTCGGGCTCGTGGTCCGTGGTGCGGAAGGGGCGCGAGATCTCGGGCGTGAACAGCTGCCAGTACGACTGCTGCGTGTAGCCGAACCAGACCGAGTCCTTGAGCGTGGGGTGGCCCTGCGTGAGCAGGCCCTGGGCGATCTTGGTGCGCACCGACAGCTGGATGCGGTTCTCGGTGCGGCGGTAGGGCGTGGACTCGGTGGCCGAATTGCCATCGGCATCCGATGTCGGCTGGCGGTTCACATTGCTGCCCGCCACCACCGACACCGTGATCGGCCGGTAGCCGCGGAAGCTGAAGGTGCCGCAGTCGCTGCCCGACTCCAGCTCCCAGAAGCGCGACAGGTCGCTGTACTGCGGGTCGCGGCAGCCCTCGGTGCGTGCCACCTCGATGATGCGCGTGGCCGGCAGCGTGGTGTCCACCGGTGGCGGCACAGCGTTGTTGGCCTCGGCTGTGGCGGCCGGTGATTGCCAGGCCTGCTGGCCGGCCCACTGGTCGAAGCAGGCCAGGCGCGCCTGGTTGTCGTCGGCCAGTGCTGCGCAGCGGCGCCAGGCGGTCTGGTCACCGCTGCTGGTGCTGCCGGGGGCCATGGCCGGTGCCGGTGCTCCCTGGGCCAGGGCCGCGCCCGCCGGGACCAGCATGGCCAGGGCCAGGGCGACCATGCCCGGTGTGCCCGCAGGGGCCGCGCGAAGCGACGGGAAAGATGAGGTGCTGTGGGTTGGGTGCATGTGCCGGGTGGTTTCTTGCCGCATGGGCCATGGACGACCGGGCCTGGCCGGGTCGCAGAGTTTCATTGTGGCGCCATTCTTCCAGAGTCGGCCGGAGAGGGGGTGTCGGCCACCATCCCGACTTGCACGCCCGCCTCCACCCGCAGGGTGGCGGCGGGCGCGTGCCTCATACGGGGGGCGTGGTGCTGCTCGCCGCCTTGGCCTTGGCCGCGAACTCCGCGCGCAGGGCCTTGAGCTTCTCGCGCGGGTCTTCGCGCGCCGTGGTGCGGTCCAGCCCCATCTCGGCGATGAAGCGGCTGGGCCGGGCCTGCACCATCTCTCGGCCCTTCTTGCGCCGCTTGGTCCAGCTCACGGCCAGGGTGCGCTGGGCGCGCGTGATGCCCACGTACATCAGGCGCCGCTCTTCCTGCAGGCGCTGCTGCGTGTCCTCGGCCACCACCTTCTGGCGGCCCTCGTCGTCGTCGAGCTTGAAGGGCAGCATGCCCTCGGTCACCCCTACCAGGATCACGTGCGGCCACTCCAGGCCCTTGGAGGCGTGTAGCGTCGAGAGCACCACCATGTCCTGCTCTTGCTCGCGTTCGGAGATGGTGGACAGCAGGGCGATGGTCTGCGAGACCTCGAGCAGGCTCTTGGTCTCGGCCGCCATGGGCGTGCCCGAGCTGTCGTCGATCTGGCCGCCCGCGCGCTGGGCCATCCAGTCGCAGAACTCCAGCACATTGGACCAGCGCGCAGCGGCCACGGTCTCGCTGTCCTCGCCATCGTAGAGGTGCTGCTCGTAGCCGATCTCCTTGAGCCAGTCGCCCAGGAAGGCGCGCGAGGCCTCGGCCCCGTGCGTGTGCCGGGCGCGGTACTCCAGGTCGTTGATGTAGCGGCCGAACTCGTGCAGGCTTTCGAGCGCGCGCTTGGGCACGGCCGCCGGCAGCATGTTGTTGAACAGCGCCGCGAACATGCTCTGCTTGTGCTGGGTCGCGAACGCGCCCAGAGATCCCAGCGTGGTGTGGCCGATGCCGCGCTTGGGGCTGGTGATGCAGCGCAGAAAGGCCGGGTCATCATCGTTGTTGATCCACAGCCGGAACCAGGCGCACAAGTCCTTGATCTCCGCGCGGTCGAAGAAGCTCGTGCCGCCCGACACCTTGTAGGGGATGTTCACCTTGCGCAGCGCCTTCTCGAACGGCTTGGCCTGGTGGTTGGCGCGGTACAGGATGGCGAACTGCTTCCAGTCCGGCGGCGGGTTGGCGGCTGCGCGCAGGCTCAGGATGCGTGCCACGGCGCGCTCGGCCTCGTGTTCCTCGCTGTCGGCGTCGATCACGCGCACCGGTTCGCCTTCGCCGAGCTCGCTGAACAGCGTCTTGGGGAAGAGCTTGGGGTTGGGCCCGATCACGTTGTTCGCCGCGCGCAGGATGGCGCTGGTCGAGCGGTAGTTCTGCTCCAGCTTGATGACCTTGAGCGCCGGGAAATCGAGCGGCAGCTTGCGCAGGTTATCGAGCGTGGCGCCGCGCCAGCCGTAGATGGACTGGTCGTCGTCGCCCACGGCCGTGAAATGCGCGCGCTCGCCCACCAGCAGTTTCAGGAGCTCGTACTGCGTGGCATTGGTGTCCTGGTATTCATCGACCAGCACATGGCCCAACAACGCCTGCCACTTGGCGCGCACCTCGGGGAAGTCGCGCAACAGGCGCAGCGGCATGCCGATCAGGTCGTCGAAGTCCACGCTCTGGTAGGCCGCCAGGCGCTCTTCGTAACGCGTCATGAGCACGGCGATGGCGCGTTCGTTGTCGTCGGCGGCCTCGGCCAGTGCCTGCTCCGAGGTCAGGCCCTTGTTCTTCCAGGCGCTGATGGTCCACTGCCACTGGCGTGCCGTGGCCATGTCTACCGTGCCGCCGGCGGCGTCCTTGAGGATGCCGGTCACGTCGTCCGCATCGAGGATGCTGAACTGGGGTTTGAGGCCCAGCACCGCGCCGTCCTCGCGCACCATGCGCACCCCCAGGGCGTGGAAGGTGCAGACCAGCACGTCCTTGGCGCGCTTGCCGATCAGGCCCTTGGCGCGCTCGCGCATCTCGGCCGCCGCCTTGTTCGTGAAGGTGATGGCCGCAATGCGCTTGGGCTCCAGCCCGCGCTCGATCATGTGGGCGATCTTCTGCGTGATCACCCGCGTCTTGCCCGAGCCGGCGCCCGCCAGTACAAGGCAGGGCCCGTCGGTGTAGTGGACAGCCTGGAGCTGGGCGAGGTTGAGACCGAAAGACATGGGGAGGGAACAGCAGGCGGGCGGGACAGGGGACGCGCTGGCGCGCCCCGGGGCGCACGGCGTGTTTCAGCAAGGGAGGGATGCGGTTGGATCATACCTTGGGCTCTTCTGGGCGCCCTTTGTGCACAAATGGCCACAGAAAGGTCAACTACTGTCATAAAACCCGACTGATACGGGTTTGTACTGGTCGCGAATGGAGGGCTCACTTAAACTGACCAGTTGCTTCTTGCACCGAGGGGTATCGAGAGTGAAGACCAATCTGAAGGGGGATCTGGCGACCAGCTTGCTGGCGCCTGCGTTGCGCACCCGGTTTTCCGAGCTGTTTGGCGTGGCGGCCCGCAAGTCCTTCTTTGCCTGGCGCGAGTCCCCCGTGGCCCAGGCGCAGGTGGTGGTGCTGGATGTCTCGTCCAACCTCCTGCGCCTTCAGTCCCTGCCCCCCTGTGTCATCTGGATCGGGCGCGAGCAACCGGCCGCGCGGCTGCCCGAGGCCTGGGTGGGGCGCCTGGCGCAGGACTACACCGTCGCCGACCTGATCGACATCCTGGACCGCGCGGCCGTCTTCCTGATGGACTGGAAGGCGCGCCAACCCGCCGCCCCGGTCGCGGTGGCCGTGGCGGCGCAGCCGCCCGTGGTTCCGCCGGTAACACCGGTTGCTGCACCCGCGCGCTCCTTTGCCCACAGCACCATCCAGCCCACGGCGCCCGCGGCTGCCGGCACGGCGGCCATGGCCGTGGCCCAGGGCAGCCGCTACCGGCTGGGCGCCTGGGTGTTCCTCGGCCCGCCTTTCGACAGCTCGGGCTGCATCAGCGCCCTGGCCCTGCTGGCGCGCCAGCCTGTCACGGCACAACAGCTGCATGCGCACAGCGGCCTGACACCGGCCGAACTGGCCGAGCTGCTCAAGGAGCTGGCGCGCCGCAAGGTGCTGCAGGTGATCGCGCCGGCACAGGCCGTGGCTCCATCGCCCGCCGTCGCCACTTCGCGTGGTCCGGCCCCCGTCAGCAAAGGATTGGTGCGCCGCCTGTCCCACTGGATCAGCGGAGCGAGCAGGCCATGACCTATTCCGCCGCCTCCCCTATGCCGCGCATCGCCTTCATGGGACCCATGGGCGTGGGCAAGACCACGGCCATACGCGCCCTGTGCGGCAGTGACATGGTCGAGTCCGACGTGCCCAACCTCGACCGCCAATCCCATGCCAAGGAGTTCACCACCGTGGGCGCCGAGTTCGGCCAGATCGACCTGGGCGATGGCGAGTTCGTGCAGGTCTGCGGCTGCCCGGGGCAGGACCGTTTCGACTTTCTGCGCCAGTGGGTGGTGTCTGCTTCGGTGGGCGTGTTCGTGATGGTCGACGTGAATGCGGCCGATGCCGTGCAGGCGGCCGGGGTGCTGCTCGCCGAAGCCGCCGCGGCCGAGCACCCGCCGCTGGCCCTGGTGCTGAGCGCCCGCCCGGCCTCGGCCGCCGCCACCCAGGCCTTTGCGGACGGCCTGCAGGCCGCAGGCCACGGCGTGGTGCCGGTGCTCCAGGTCGATGTGAGACGGCGTGCCGATGTGTTGCAGGCCCTCAGCGTGCTGGTATCGATGTTGTCCCTTCGCAGCGAATCCCCATGAAAAGCAGTGCTCCCCTGATTTCCGAAGCCTTGGCCGAAACCGCCCTGCGTGCCCTGCAAACCCATGCCGCGCCCATCACCGGCCTGCACCTGGCCCTGCTGGCCACGCCCGACGGTTTCGAGATCGCCTGCCTGCGCAACCGTGGCGAACTGCAGGCCAGCCGCCTCGCGGCCATGGCCAGTTCGCTCATGGCCATGGCCCGCGCCGTGGGCCGCGAGATCCAGACACCCCAATGCAAGCGCCTGACCTTCGAGGCCGAGGGCAGCACCGTGGTCTTCCAGTCCATCGACGCACCCGTGCCCTGCATCCTGTGCCTGGTGCTCGGCCCTGAAGCCCTGCTCGGCCGCGCTCTGTGGGCTGCGGGCGAGGTCATGCAGGACATGGCCAAGGCCTGAGGCCCCAGCCCTTCTTCACTGCGCAGCGCTGGCGCGCCTCGGCCACCAGCGCGCTCTTCTTTTGTCAACCAACCAAGCAACCAACGAGGAACCCAAGAATGGCGAGCATCAATGAATCCCTGAACCAACTGCTGGCGGTCGAAGGCGCACAGTGCGCGGCCGTCGTGGACAGCGGCAGCGGCATGCTGCTGGGCAGCGCGGGCACGGGGGTGGACATGGAGCTGGCAGCGGCCGGCAATACCGAAGTCGTGCGCGCCAAGAACAAGACCATGCAGGCGCTGGGCCTGCAGGACAGCATCGACGACATCCTGATCACCCTGGGCAAGCAGTACCACATCATCCGCCCCATGGCATCCAAGGAAGGCATCTTCCTCTACGTGGTGCTCGACAAGGCCCGGTCCAACCTCGCCCTGGCGCGCCGCAAGGTGCAGGACATCGAAAAGCTGATCGAATTCTGACGGTACGCGCCGGCGCGCGCCTTCCTGCGGGAAACCCCGCTGTCCCCGGTCGGGTTGCACTTTGATACTGCACGGACCAACGAGACAAGCCTGAAAGGCCGTGCCATGCCGACCAAGAGCCTCGCGCCACCGCGCTCCATCGCCCCCGCCGCGCTGCTGCAGCGTGCCGGGTGGCATGGGGCGTTTCTTCTTCTGGGTGCCTTGGCGGCGACCACTCTGGCCGCACTGCCCGCGCGCGCCCAGATCGGCAGCACCGCGCCCGTGCGCATCGGCGTGGTGGGGCCGTTCACCGGGGCCTCGGCCGATTTCGGCGTACCCATGCTCAATGGCATTCGCATGGCGGTGGACGAGATCAATGCCGGTGGCGGCTACCTGGGCCGGCCGCTGGAGCTTGTGGTCAAGGACGACGCCGCCAACCCCGACCAGGGGCGCAAGGTCTCGCAGGACCTGCTGGCCGAGAAGGTCGTCGCCACCATCGGCTTTTGCAACACCGGCGTGGCCATGAAGGCCATCGACCTGTTCCAGGAGGCCAAGTCGCCGCTCATCGTGCCCTGCTCATCGGGCACGGCCGTCACCGCCAAGTACCCTCCGGCCGAGAGCTACATCTTCCGTGTGCAGGGGCGCGATGCGCTACAGGCGCCCTTCATGGTGGAGGACATCGTCAAGCGCGGCTGGGACAAGGTGGCCATCTTCGCCGACAAGACCGGCTATGGCGAAGGCGGTTACAACGACGTGGTCGCGGCGCTGGCCGCCAAGAACCTCAAGCCCGTGCATGTGGCGCGCTTCGACCTGGGCGTGAAGGACCTTACGAGCGAGCTCACGGCGGCGCGCGCGGCGGGCGCCAATGTGGTCTTCAGCTATACCGTGGGGCAGGAGAACGCCGTCATCGCCAATGGCAAGAAGACCCTGGGCTGGAAGGCACCGCAGGTCGGGCCGTGGACGCTGTCGTTCCCGTACTTTCTCGACGGCGCGCGCGATGCGGCCGAGGGCGCACTCATGGTGCAGACCTTCATCGCCGAGCCCAGCAACGAGCGCCGCGCGTCCTTCCTGTCGAGCTACACGCGCAAGTTCCAGCGCAAGCTGGCCGTGCCCATGGCCGCGGCCAATGCCTACGATGCCACCTACCTGCTGATGTATTCCTTCCTCGGCATCCGCGACGGCAACCTCAACGGCCCGGCGCTCAAGGAGTCGCTGGAGGGCAAGATGAAGACCTACTACGGCGTGGTCGCCACCTACGACAAGCCCTTCAGTTCCAGTGACAAGGACGCCATCACGCGCAACATGCTGGTGATCGGCGCGGTGAAGAATGGCGCCATCACCTTCGCGTATCCCGAAGACGCCAAGCGCAACCTGATCATCCAGCGCAAGCAATGAACAGGAGCGGCATCGCCACAGGCGATGGCCCCCGCCTGACTCTGCGCTGACGGTGCGGCCCGGCCAGCGCCCTGCCGCCCGACAATATCCGCTGTGCTCTCCGTCCTGCTCGTCACCTTCCCCTTCTTTGCGCTCGTGCTCTGCGGCTACCTGGCTGCCCGGCGCGGCGTGCTGCCGCAGCCGGCCATCCCGGGGCTCAACGCTTTCGTGCTGTTCTTCGCGCTGCCCTGCATGCTGTACCGCTTTGGCGCCAGCACGCCGATCGGGCAGTTGCTCGATCCGGCGGTGGCGGGCGTCTATCTCTTGTGTGCGCTCGCCATGGTGGCGGGCACCGTGGCGCTCACCAGGCGCGGCCGCATCGGCTGGAACGATGCCTCCTTCGGCGCGCTGGTCGCTGCCTTCCCCAACACCGGCTTCATGGGCGTGCCCCTGCTCGTGGCGCTGCTGGGCAAGGAGGCGGCCGGCCCCACCATCGTCACCATTGCGGTGGACATGCTGGTCACCAGCTCGCTGTGCATCGCCCTGTCGCGCCTGGATGGCGCCGGCACGCATGGCGTGGGCGTGGCGCTGCGCAATGCGCTCAAGGGCATGGTCGCCAACCCCATGCCCTGGTCCATTGCCCTGGGCGCACTGGCCTCGGCCCTGAGCTTCAAGCTCCCCGGCCCCGTGGACCGCACCGTGGCCATGCTGGCCGACGCCGCCTCGCCCGTGGCGCTGTTCACCATCGGCGCGGTGCTGGCGCGCTCGCAGATGAACCAGCACGAGCAGGTGCCCACGCGCGAGTATGTGCCCGTGGCCCTGGCCAAGCTGCTGGTGCACCCGGTGCTGGTCTGGGCCGTGGGCATGGCCGCCATCGCTGCGGGCGTGCCGCTCACGCGGTTTGCACTCACCGTGCTGGTGCTGGTCGCGGCCCTGCCCAGCGCCAGCAATGTCTCGCTGCTGGCCGAACGCTTTGGCGCCAACAACGGGCGCGTGGCGCGCATCATTCTGGTGTCCACGGCGCTGGCGTTTCTGAGTTTTTCAGGGGCCGTGGCCTTGCTGACCTGAGTTCAGCGCAAAGCAAAACAGCCCACCGAGGTGGGCTGTTTTGTTGTTGTTGGGCCGGCGAGATCAGTTGACGAAGGCTTCGCTGTTCTGGATCTGCGGTGCAGGCAGGGCCGCGGGCTTTTGCTGGCTGCGGACTGGGGCATCGCGGCTGAGATTTGGGGCTTGGCTTGCCTTGTTTTCTTGCATCATCACGCGCAGCTTCTGCAGGCTTTCCTGGAAAGATCCGGCCAAACGGTCGGCCTCTTCGCGATTGTTGATCACATAGGGCGTGATGGTGATCAGCAGTTCAGTCTTCTTTTTTGTCTTGCTGGTGCTGCCAAAGAGTCCTCCCACGATAGGGATGTCCTTCAACACGGGCACGCCATAGACGTCACCTGTGTTCTTTTGCTCGATCAGGCCTGCAATCATGATGGTCTTCCCATCTTCGATGGTTGCATCTGTGGTGACCTTGCGCTTCTGAAAGCTGGGGTAGTCAGCGCCACCAGCCGAGATGTTTCCTCCGATGCTGCTCACCTCTTGAGAAATGCTGAGGCTAATGCGGCCAGTGGACGTAATGCTGGGCTTGACCTCCAGCAGAATACCCGTGGGACGGTATTGCACCGAGTTGGAAGTGGAGAACTGGTTGGTGGTGATCAGACTGCTGCTCGGCGTGGACACTGTCTGTGTGACGACAGGAATTTCATCACCGACTTCGATCTTTGCCACCTTACCATCGCTGGCCAGCACATGGGGGGTCGAGAGTACATTGACCGTAGTGTCCTGACCCAGCAGATTCAACAGTCCAATGACTTGGCCAGCACTCCCAAACACAGCGTAGTTCAGGCCGGAATTTGTACCTGTGACAGCGGGGGTGATGGCTGTCGCGGCCGCTGTTTTGATAGCGGTCGAAGGCGCGAGAGTGCTGTCCAATCCTATGAAGCCCGGCCAGCTTTTGCCGCCCGTGCTCAGGGCGGATTTGATCCACCACTCCACGCCATACTTGAGTCCGTCGGTGAGCGCCACCTCTGCCACCATGACCTGCACCATGACTTGGCGTGGAGATGCGTCGAGGCGTTCTAGCACCTTGCGCACTTGCTGATAGTCCTGCGGCGAGGCGCGAACGATCAGGGTGTTGGTTTCGGTATCAGCAATCACCTGGACGGATCCACCCAGGCCAGGTGCTGTACCGGTCGCTCCTTGCGAGGGCACATTCCCACGTTCAATGGTGCGTGCCGTGGAACTGTTGTTCTGGTTGTTGGTGTTGCCCGCGGCAGCTCCCGTGTTGGTCCCGGTGTTTCCTGTGCCGGCACCGAAGGCACTGCTCGTGGCCGACGGCAACCCCGCAGCCCCCGTATTCGCATTGTTCTGCGTCGGCGCCGATCCCCCAAAGATCTGCGTCACCAGGCTCGCCAGGTTCGCTGCATTGCCATTGGCCACCGGGTACACATGCACGAACGAACCCAGGCCGTTGCGCGGCTCGGCGTCCAGCGTCTTGATCCATTGCTCGGCCGTCTGGATCAGGGCCGGGTTGGCGGCGGCCACCATCACGGCGTTCATGCGTGCCACGGGCAGGAAGAAGGTCTTGGTGGCGTCGGTGCCGGGCTTGTTGAAGATGCCCGAGGTCTTGAACAGCGCGTCCAGTTCCTTGGCCACGTCGGCGGCCTCGCTGTGCGCCAGCGGGAACAGGCGGATCTGCACCTGGCTCACGTAGTCCGAGTCCAAGGTTTTGACCATGTCGACAATCTTCTCGACGTTGGCGGCCTTGTCCACCACGATCAGGTAGCGGTTGGAGGGGTCGTTGGTGATGGCCGCCTGTGCGCCGACAAAGCCGCGCAGCGTGTTGGCCAACTGGTTGGCCTGCACGAACTGCACCGGAATGATCTGCATCACCGACGAGGCCGCGCCCACGCCCGGGCCCAGGCCGGCATCGCGCACCGCGTTGGTGTCGCGCAGCACCTTGTAGAGCTTGCCCTGGCGCACGATGGAGATGTTGCTCGCGGCCAGCGCCGTTTCCAGCGTGCTGTAGATGTCGGCCATGCTGATGGCGCCGGTGCTCTTGAGCGTGACGCGGCCCTGCACGGTGGGGTCGATCACGTAGTCGAGCTTGAGCACTTCGCCGAGCACGACCTGGATCACCTCGTAGATGTCGGCGTTGTCGAACTTGAGCGTCACGCCCGGATTGGGCGTGTTGGACAGCACCACGCCGGGGTTGGCGCTCGCGGGCGCGGTGGCGGCCGCTGCGGTTGCTGGCGCCGCGCCGGGGGCGGGCATGGCCATCGGGGCGGGCGCAGCAGGCGCACCTGCCGTTGCTGCGGGTGCCGCAGGCGTTGCGGCCGGCGCGGCCACGGTGCCTGCTGCCTGCGGTGCCTGGATGGTGATGCCGGGCATGCTGAAGCCGCCGGGCACGGGGGTGCCACCGCTGCTGGGCACCGCGGGCATGGGCTGGCCGGTGAAGGGATTGATCGGTGGCTGCTGCGCCATCACCAGGTGCGTTGCCGTCAGCGTGGGCAGGAGCGCAACGCTCACAGCGGTCAGTTTGCGCAGCATGGGAGGAATGGATTTGTTCATTGCAGTCTTCTGAAATTCAGCCGTGTTCGGTTTACTTGCGGGCGGCCGCAGGCGCGGCAGGGGCAGCGGCCTCGGGCAGCGGCTTCATGTGCAGACCCGAAAAGCGGGCCACGATGTGCAGTTGCTGGCCGCCGCGCTGGGTGTCGTCCACCACCTTGATCTCGACCTTGTCCATGACCAGCATTTTGGGCGACTGCGCCAGGGCGATCTGCAGGCGCGGCAGTTGCTGGGGCACGCCGTTGAAGCGTGCGGTGAGCGACATGCGCGAGACGTTGCCCTTGGGCGCGTCCGAGAATTCCGACAGGTCGATGTTGTCGAAGTACAGCCCCTGCAGCAGCTTGGTGACCTGCTGCTGCATGGCGTTGACCGACTCGGTGATGTCGTTGGCCACGAACAGCTGCGTCTCTATGGGCGTGTAGCTGCCGCCCACTTGCTCGCTGTTGGCCTGCACCTTCTTGTCCAGGTCCAGGGTGTTCTGGTTGCTTTCGAGCAGCGTCTGCAGGTCGCTGGCCTGCTCGCGGTGCTCCAGGTAGCCGGTGAGGCGCTGGTCCACGAGCGCGGCAATCAGCAGCAGCACGATGACGGGGAAGGCAAAGTACTTGATGCCATGGGCGGCATGCACCCGCTTGAGATCACGCTTCATCATGGTTGGGAGGCCCCCGATGCGGGTGGCTTGGCTGGGGCGGGTGCGGCAATGGGTTTGGGCGCTGCTTCCTTGCGCGCCTGCAGATGGATCTGCGGGGTGCTGGCGGCCAGGTACTCGGGCACGGGGAAGTCGCTCCAGGCGCCGAAGCCGGCCAGCGGCCGCTCCTGCAGCCACTTCACGCTGCCCTCGTTGCCCTGGCCTGCCAGCGCGACGACGCCATTGTCGGAGCTGAAATACTGCAAGGTGGCCGGTGGCGGCGGGAAATACGCAACCAATTGCGAGAACGGGCCCAGCGCGGACGGCGCCTCGCGCGCGGTGTTCACGGCCTGCACCGCGTCGGCCATGCGCAGGGTGCGGGCCTTGAGCAGCTTGGCGGCCTCCACCTTGGGCAGGTCCTTGCGCACGCGCTCACGGCCTTCCTCGATCTGGCGCACCAGCCGACCGTCGTGCCAGACCATGAGCGCCAGGCCCGCCATGCCGGCAACGCCTAGCCCCAGGCTGAGCACCTTGAGCGTCTGCACCATGTCGTTGTGCGTGTGGCGCACGATGATGCCGCCCTGGTCCGAGCGCCAGAGCTTCTCCAGCAGGTCGGCATGCGATGCTGCCGGCAGCACATGGTGCTGGTAGTCGGCCCAGGTCTGCGGCTCGGCGGCGTAGCCCTTGGGCGTGGTCAGCTGCACCGGGCGACCGGGGGCGCTATCGGCGGGGGCGCCCAGCGCGGCCAGCTCCACCTGCAGGGTTTGGGCCAGGTGTTCGTGGGTATCGCCGGCGTCGAGCACCCGCGTGCGCAGCATGGTGCCATTGGCCGCATACACGTGCAGGTACTGGTCGGAGGCGTCGGTCTCGACCACGGCGCGCAGCGAAGCGGGCTGCCTGGCGGCCAGGCGCTGGAACAGCTGCGCGCGCGCATACAGCTCCACCAGGGCGAGGCGGCAGGCGCTGCTGATGCGCTCGATCTCGGTCACCCAGTCCTTGTGCATCCACATCAGCGAGGCGCCCTCGGCTCCGCCGAAGCTGTCCACCTGCGTGCGCGTGTCGCTGGCCGGGAAGGGCAGCGAGGGCGGGGCACCCGCGTCCTGCGTGCTGGGCGGAACAATGCCCAGGATGTCGCCGGCCAGCACCCAGTGCGCGCGCGTGCCCGCCGGAATCTTCCAGCGCGTCACGCTGTCGGCCAGCTGCTGCTGCAATTGCGATGCGAAAGCGTCCCCCTCGGGCAGGGGCACCACGAGCTCGTGCGCCCGCTTCCAGCCCAGCAGCCCGCGGTAGAAATGCAGGATGCACAGGCTGTGCGGTGAGAGGGAGAGCACCAGCTGGTGCCGCCAGCTGGCAGAAGGGGAGAAATTGCGCATCGGTCGAGGTTTCAATCGGGTCGGGATGTTCTTTTCAGGCAGCTTTCGGGTGTTCGGTCACAGGGCTGTATGCGGTCAGCGGGCGCTCACATCGACAACGGAGTCCACCACGCTGAACTTTCCGCCCTGCTGGACCAGGGTGGCCACCAGTGCTGCACCGGTGGGCCGGGCCCCTTCCAGGCGCAAGCGCGCGGTGACGGCCGTGGGCGGGCCCGCCATGTCGGCGGCGATCAGGCCCGTGCCGGCGGTCCATTGCTGGGCCAGGGCTGCCGTGATGGGCGTGCCCGAGCGGCGCATGGCGGTCAGCCGCTGCAGGTGCTCGTCCGTGAGATTGCCCAGGGTCCGCAGCAGCACGGGGGGCGTGGTGTCCAGCCGCACCTTGCGATTGCGTGTACCCACCACCAGCAGGTCCTGCAAACCCACGGGAACCTGGGTCGTGCCACCGCGCACCAGGGTGCGGGGTATCTCGTTCCAATCCAGCAATTCTCGCATGCTTGAAAATCCGGCCGTTCCGCGCGCGTCCATCACCCGGTTCTTGAACTCCATGGTCAGCAGCGCCAGTTCGCGTGCGCGCTCCGGGGCCGTGCCCAGCAAGGCATACAGGCGCTCCCATTCCTGGGCGGTCAGGTCGTTGGCGTCGGGCAGGCCGCTGGCGTCCTGCAGCTCGGCCGTGAAGGCCTGGCGGCCCAGCGTGGCCTCGTAGCGGGCCGTGGGCGTGGTGCCCGCGGCCGCCGCTGCCGCAGCGCCCCGGGCCGAGGGGGCCGTGCCGGGCGCCGCCGCGGGCGGGGCACCAGGCTCCGGCAGGCGCCACAGTGGCCAGTTGCGGCGCACGTCTTCGGGCAGGGGCGGATTGGCCCCCGCCACCGCCTGGGCGATGCCCAGCTGCAGGGCGGTGTAGGCCGCGGCGGACTGCAGGGCATAGCCTTCCTGCAGCGCGTCCTTCTCGCGGGCCAGCAGCTGCGCATCCAGGCGCAGCGAGACCGAGACGCCCAGCACCACCGTGGTCACCACGGCCATCAGACCCAGCGCGAACAGCAGGATGTAGCCGCGCTCCGGGCCGGCCCCGCCGAGGACGCGGCGGCGCTGCAATGGCGTGCGGCGGCTCATGGCGCACCTGCCTCGCTGCGGGCCTTGTACACCAGGGCCGGCATGTCGTCGCGCACGCCCGACAGGCCCATGCGCAGCAGGTCGGGCGGCTGGCGCGGTTGCTCCCACTTGGCCAGCCAGGTGGGGATGGGCTTGCCCTCGCGGTTGGGCAGGCGGGTGAGGTACGAGAACGCGCACATGCGCAGGCCCGAGGCCAGCACCTGGGTGTCCAGCAGGGTCGGGGTTTGCGGCCGCGCGGTGGTGTTGGCGGCGGTGGCGGGCGGCAGCGTCTTCACGCGGTGCACCAGTGCCATGGTGCTGCTGCCCTCGGCGGTTTCGCAGGCATATTCCACGCGCGCGATGGCCGGGCCCGTCCCGGGTGTGCCCATCACCGGGTGCAGGGTGTCGAACTCCAGCGTGGTGGCACTGCCCTTGACGGTGATGCCGCGCGTGGTCCATTCATGGCGCAGGATGCGTTCGGCCCCGCGCACCTCCTCGCGCGAGCGGGCGCGCTCGCCGTTGCGGCTGTAGGAGTCGAGCGCCGTGGACATGGCCGAGGCGCCGATCACGGCCACCACGGCCGAGATGGCGAGCGCCACCATCAGCTCCAGCAGCGTGAAGCCGCCCTGGATGCCTGGGAGGAGGGGGGCGTGCCGGCGCATCATGGCGTGGGCCGCACCGGGTTCTGGGGATTGTTCTGCGGGGTCGACGAGGTCGGCGCGGCGGCACCGCCTGCAGTGCGCTCGCCGGGCGGTGGCGGTGCCAGGCGGTAGCTGTTCAGGCGGTAGACCTGCTGGTTGCCCTTGGGGCCCCAGAAGACCTCGACCTCGACCTCTTCGATCTTTTGCCGGAAGGCAGGGATGCGCTCCTGCTGCGCGCGCGTCAGCGCCTCGAAGGGGCGCAGGTGGATGCGGTAGCCGAAATCGGTGCCTGCATAGCCCTGGTCCACGGCATCGTCGGCCACGGCGAAGCTGGGGTTGGCCAGGGCTTCGTCGAGCTTGGCCTGGGCCAGTGCCATGGCGGCCGTGTGGCCGTTGATCTTGTCGTCCAGGCGCGCCGTGCCCGAGATCGCGGTGAAGGCGATCGCCAGGCCAAAGCCGATCAGCACCATGGCCACCAGCACCTCCAGCAGCGTGAAGCCGTGCTGCAGGGCGCGGGGCCGGGCTGGCGACGGCCTACTGCTCGGTCGGCGCGGCATCGGTTCTTTCAATGCGCCCGCTGATGCGGGCCAGGCGGAATTGCTGCTGCACGCCCGTGGGCGTGCGCACCAAGAAGCTGGCTTCCTGCATGGTGCCATCGGGGTAGAAGACCAGGGGCAGGGATTCCTCGTCGGTGCTGCGGGCAGCCACGGTGCGCAAGCGGGGCGCTGCCGTGGCGACGAAGCGGTAGCGGTCCGGCAGCTCCAGCACATTGCTGCCGGCCAAGGCGATGCGCCCCGATTCGAAGAACAGCGTGGCTTCCACCGCGCGGCCACCGAGCACCGCGCGGTTGCGCAGGCGCTTGAGCTCCTGCTGCGTGCGGTCGAGCCAGCGGCGCTCCTCGGCGCGGCCGGCCAACTGGTCCACCGAGACCATGGCCAGGCCCGTGCCGATGCCTACCAGCACCAGCACCAGCAGCAGTTCGAGCAGCGTGAATCCGGCGGTCTTTTTCATGCTCATGCGCAGCAACCGCACGGCGTCCCGAGGACGGATTTATTCCCAGCTGCGGATATCGGCGTCGTCGCCCGAGCCGCCTTCCTTGCCGTCGGCGCCCAGGGACGAAAGCTCGTAGTCGCTCTTCTCGCCCGGTGCGCGGTAGACATAGCTGTTGCCCCAGGGGTCCTTGTCCACCTTCTTCTTGAGGTAGGGGCCGCGCCAGCGGGCGGCCTCGGCGGCGTCGGCGGGCTTCTCCGACAGGGCGGCGATGCCCTGCTCGGTGCTCGGGTAGCGCGACATGTCCAGGCGGTAGGTGTCCATGGCGGCGCCCAGCATCTCGATCTGGGTGCGCGCGGCCTTGACCTTGGAGGCGTCGAGCTGGCCGAACAGGCGCGGGCCGACCAGCGAGGCCAGCAGGCCCAGGATGACCATGACGATCAGCAGTTCGATCAGCGTGAAGCCGCCAGCGCGGCGCAGCGCGGGCTTGCGGGAGGGGTGCTTGAAGGGAATGTGCATGAAAAACCTACTTACTACGTCACTTGTTCATTTACAGGGGCATGTCGTTGATCGAGAAGATCGCGGTCAGCATGGACACCACGATGGTGCCGATCAGCCCGCCCATCACCAGGATCATCACGGGCTCGAACAGGGCCACCAGGTTGCGGGTGGCCTTCTGGATGTCCTTCTCATACTGGTCGGCCACCTTCACGAGCATGGCATCGAGCGCGCCCGACTCCTCCCCCACCGCGGCCAGCTGGCCCAGCAGCCGGGGAAAGAACGGGTCGGCACGCACCGGGGCCGACACGCCCTTGCCCTCTTGCACGGCGCGCACCAGCCGGTCCAGCGCCTTGCGCAAGGGGATGTGCTCGGTCAGCTCGCGCACGATGCGCATGCCGGTGAGTATCGGAACCCCGCTGGCCAATAGAGTTCCCCAGGTGCGGCAGACATGGGCCAGCTGGATCTTGAGCAGCAGCGGACCCAGGATGGGCATGCGCAGCAGCAGCAGTTGCCAGCGCTCGCGCCATTTCTCGTCGCGCAGGGCCATCACAAAGGCGGTGAGGGCCACGGCGATCACCCCCAGGATGTACAGGCCATAGGCCTTGAGGAAGTCGCCGGTGCCGATCAGGATGGCCGCCGCGGTGGGCAGTTCCTGGTGCATGTCGGTGAAGATCTGGCCGAACTTGGGCAGCACGAACACCGTGAGCCCGAGCAGCGCGCTCACGCCGAAGAAGAACAGCAGCACCGGGTAGATGGACGAGGTGATGAGGAACGAGCGGAACTCGATGCTGCGCGTGTAGAACTCCACCAGCCGCTGCATCACCACAGGCAGCACGCCGCCTTCTTCACCCGCGCGCACCATGTTCACGTACAGGCGCGGGAACACCGAGGGGTGGCGCATGAAGGCATCGCCCAGCGAATTGCCCTTTTCCACATCCACCACCACGGCCTGCATCACGCCGCGAAAGAACGGCTGCTCGATGCTGCTCTGGCAGATGTGCAGCGCCCGGTCCAGCGGCAGGCCGGCGTCGAGCAAAGTGAGCAGTTGCTCCGTCATGGCCAGCACATGCTTGATGCCCACGCGCTTGCTGCCGCCGCCGAGCGAGGCGGTCCAGTTGATGCCCGGCGCTGCGGGCTTCGGGTCGGACGCAGGCGGCAGGTACGGCGCAGGATCCGCAGGCAGTGGGCTGCCGGTATCGACCGGATTCCCCTGGCTGGCAGTACCCGCAGACCCCGGGCGCGGCCTCACGTCATCTCCTGGCGCGTGACCCGCGCCAGCTCTTCGAGCGTGGTGATGCCGGCCAGCACCTTGCTGATGCCGTCGGCGCGCATGGTGCGCACACCCTGCTCGATGGCCTTGCGGCGCACGCCTTCGGCCGGCATCTTCTGGATGATGGCTTCCTTGATCGCCGTGGTCATGGGCAGCATCTCGTAGATGCCCGTGCGGCCGATGTAGCCCGACTGGCCGCAGTGATGGCAGCCCTTGCCGTGGAACAGCTCGGTCACCTGGTGGGCCTGCACGCCCTCTTCGGCCAGGAACAGCAGGTCGGCCGAGGTGGGCGTGGTGCTTTCCTTGCAGTGCGGGCAGATCACGCGCACCAGGCGCTGCGCCACGATGAGCACCACCGAGGAGGCGATCAGGTAGCTCTCCACCCCCATCTCCATGAGGCGGTGGGGCGCGCCGAACGAGTCGTTGGTGTGCAGGGTCGAGAACACCAGGTGGCCCGTGAGGGCTGACTGGATGGAGATCTCGGCCGTCTCGCGGTCGCGGATTTCGCCGACCATGATGATGTCCGGGTCCTGCCGCACGATGGAGCGCAGTGCGCTCGCAAAGGTCAGGTCGATCTGCGACTTGACCTGGATCTGGTTGATGCCGTCGATCTGGTACTCGACCGGGTCTTCGACCGTGATGATCTTGTTGCCCGGCAGGTTCACCTGGCCCAGCGAAGCGTACAGCGTGCTGGTCTTGCCGCTGCCGGTGGGGCCGGTCACGAGGATCATGCCGTGTGGCTGCACGATGGCGGCCTCCAGCATGGCCAGCGCCTCGGCGTTCAGGCCGAGCGACTCCATGCCCATCATTCCCGGGCCCTGGTCCAAGAGGCGGATGACCATGCTTTCGCCGTACACCGTGGGCACGGTGGAGACGCGCATGTCGATCTGGCGGCCACCCACTTCCATCTTCATGCGGCCGTCCTGGGGCAGGCGGCGCTCGGCGATGTTCATCTTGGCGCGCAGCTTCAGGTGCGAGATGGACGCGGTGTACATGCGCCGCGGCGGCGATTCGGCGTCGAACAGTACGCCGTCGATGCGGTAGCGCACGCGGAACTTCTGCTGGCTGACTTCCAGGTGCAGGTCGGAGGCGCGGCTTTCCACGGCGCGCAGCAGCAGCGACTGCACCAGGCGCACTACGGGGGCGTCTTCGGCCAGGGCCTTCAGGGTTTCGAGGTCGTCGTCGGGGTTCTCCGAGCCGCCCGCATTCTCGTCGTCGAAGGCGGCCAGGCTGGCGTTCTCGGGCCGGTAGACCTGGTCCAGCCCCGAATGGATCCACATGCGCGGCGCCAGGTGCAGGCGCGTGGGCACGGTGAAGAACTGCTTCAGGGCATCGAGCGCGGCCAGCTGCACCGGCACGCTGGAGGCGATGTGCACCGCCTCGTCCGTCACCGAGAAGGGCAGCAGCGAGTTGGTGCGCAGAAAGGCCGGCGACAGCCCCTCGATGGGCGAAACATCCTGCAGCCCGTGGGCCATGGTGTTGAGCAGCGGCACCTTGAGGTTGCGCGCGAACTGGGCCAGAAGCTCGGCTTCCTGGTTGCCGGCGTCATCGGTGCCGATGGGGAGACTGCTCATAGTTACGGTGGGGGTGGCCTGTTCGGCGCGGGGGCATGGGGTGAAAAATGGGGGTAGCCAGCGGCCCATGGCCTGCAGGATGGGCGCAGGACGGCCCGTTCAGCCACAGGCCGGGGGTGTTCTGGCACCACCCGGCATTGTAGTTTGTTCGCATTTCCCGGGGCACCCCCTGCATGGGTGGGCTTGTGGCGGAGTGCGTAACAAACACCAATGCGTGTTAATGGCCGTGCCTGGGCGCCGCTCTGGGGGGCGGGGCTTCAGATCACCAGGGGGTCCACGTCCACCAGCCAGCGGATCAGGCCCCGGTGGGCTGGGTCGCCCCGCGTGGCGTGCAGCACCGGGTGCCAGGCCGCCAGGAAGCGCTGCAGCGCCGCGCGGCTCCCGCTTTCCAACAGCATCTGGGCACGTTCCACATTGGCCACCCGCTGGATGGTCAGTGGCACGGGCGGGTACAGGGTGACATGGGCGAGGCCCGGCAGGTCCTGCTCGCGCGCGGCGGCGCTGGCCGCGGTCAGGAAGGCCTGGGCCACCTCCTGGGTGCGGGCATCGGCCCGCACCAGGGCCTGGTAGGCAAAGGGGGGCATGCCCGCCTCCTGGCGCTCGGCCAGCTGCTGGGCGGCGAAGGCCGGGTAGTCGTGGCGGCGCAGCGCCTCGAACACCGCATGCTGCGGGTGGTAAGTCTGCACCCACATCTCGCAGGGGGCTCCGCCCTGGGCAGCCATGTAGGCGGCATCGCGCCCGGCGCGCCCGCCGGCCTGCATCAGCAGTGCGAACAGCCGCTCGGCCGAGCGAAAGTCGCTGGAGAACAGCGCCCCGTCGGGCTGCACGGCCGCCACCAGGGTGATGCGGCGAAAGTCGTGGCCCTTGGCAATCATCTGTGTGCCCACGAGCACGTCCACCTCGCCCGCATGCACCTGGGCCAGCTGGGTCTCCAGCGCGCCCTTGGCCTTGGTGGTGTCGGCATCGATGCGGGCGATGCGCGCGGGTGCGCCATCGGGCCGCAGCACCTCGGACAGCAGGCCGGCGAGCTGCTCCTCCAGCTGCTCCGTGCCCCGGCCCATGGACTGGATATCGGGGCTGCCGCAGGTGGGGCAGTGGCGCGGCACGCGCACGGTGTAGCCGCAGTGGTGGCAGCGCAGGGTGCGGTCGGTCTTGTGGAACACCTGGTGGGCGCTGCAGTGCGGGCAGTCGCTCTTCCAGCCGCAGTCGGCGCAGTGCAGCACCGGGGCGTAGCCACGGCGGTTGAGCAGCACCATGCACTGCTCGCCGCGCTGCACCCGTTCGGTGATGGCCGCCAGCAGCGGCGCGGTGAACACTGCGCGCTTGGGCTGCTGGTTCATGTCCACGCGCCGCACGCGCGGCAGTTGCCCGGCACCGATGCGGCTGGGCATGTGCAGCCGCAGGTAGCGGCCGCCTTCGGGGTCCTCGGGGGTCGGCGGGCGGCTCGCGTGCCAGCTTTCCAGCGAAGGCGTGGCCGAGCCTAGCAGCACCTTGGCGCCCTGCTCGCGTCCGCGCCAGATGGCCAGGTCGCGCGCGGAGTAGCGCGCGCCTTCCTGCTGCTTGTAACTGGGGTCATGCTCCTCGTCCACGACGACCAGGCGCAGCCCCGGCAGGCTGGCGAACACCGCCATGCGCGTGCCCAGCACGATGCGCGCGGCGCCGCTGTGCGCGGCCAGCCAGCTCTTGAGGCGCTGCGGGTTGGTCATGCCGCTGTGCAGCGAGACCACCGCCTGCGGTCCGAAGCGCTGGGTGAAGCGCTCCTCCAGCTGGGGCGTGAGGTTGATCTCGGGCACCATCACCAGGGCCTGGGCCGTGGGGTCGGCGTCCAGCGCCTCCTGCACGCAGCGCAGGTAGACCTCGGTCTTGCCGCTGCCGGTACTGCCGAACAGCACGAACGGGCCTTTTTCGGCCGCGATCTGCGCGCGCGCGCTTTCCTGCTCGGGCGTCAGCGCCACTGTGGGCATGTCCTGGCCGGTGCCTCCGGCGGGTGTGGCCGGCCGGCGCAGGCGCCGGGCCAGCTGTTCCGGGCCCAGGTCGCGCAACTGGGGGGGCAGGGCGGCCAGTGCCACCTCGCCGAGTGCACGCTGGTAGTAGCGCGCGGCAAATCCCACAAGCCGGCGCCACGGCGCGTCGAGCGGTGCCACGCCGGCCAGCACCCCGGCGATGGGGCGCATGGTCGCGCTCTCGGGCAGCTCCCCGGTGGCTTCGTCCGCATCCCAGACCACGCCCAGCACTTCGCGGGTGCCAAAGGGCACCCGCACCAGCGTCCCTGGTGGCAGGGGCTCGGGGCTGGAGTAGCTCAGCAGATCGCCCACGCCACTGTGCGAGGGCGCGTGCAGGGCGACTTGGACGATGGAGGCGGCAGCAGTCTGCAAGGTGTGGGGGCGATCCGGGGCGCAGGGCCGCCGCAGGGGAGGGGCGGGCGACCGGGAATCCTACGCGAATCCGCCAGGCCTGCGGCCCGCACGGGAGGGCGTCCTGGTACCTCTGATTCTTCATGTGCTCTGGCGGTTTCAGGGCTAAGTGCTTGAATGGATTCGGCTTTCCAAGTCATCCCACGAATCTGTGGATAACTTTGTTGACATCCTGTCTTCACCCCGCGCGGAGCCGCATGGATGCTGGGTCTCAACAGAATGCCTGTCAAAACGGCAGGGTCAAAAAATCCATATGAATCAATGATCTGAAGATTTTTCGGGGGATTTTCTGTGCTAGGCCGGGACGCCTGGTTTTTGCTGCGCCGCATCACGTTTTGTGTGCATAAGTGCAATGGGCGTGCTGCGTCAAGAGGGCATTGCCGGTGTCCCTGGGCCTGGGCGCTGGCGGGAGATGTCCACTGATTTCTCCGATTCCTCTTGCAAGTGCTTGATTTGGCGAGGTTTTTGCAGGAAGTTCAAAAAATCTGTGGATAACTTTGTTGATATCCCCTGTGTGCAGCCCGCCGGGCCTTGCCAATGCGTGCTTTCGGTAGGTTGCCTGTCAAAAGGGCAGCCCATGGATCTCCATACAAATCAATTACTTAGCGCGCTCGTTGAACGACGTTTCCTGGCGGGCGGTGGGTCATTGAATTTTTTCATCGGTGCGCTGCCAGTGTGTACAACCCAGACTATGTCGCCCCCAGGGGGGCACGGTCTCCTCCTTTGGTATGGCGTTGGGCGAAGGCGCCAAGGCACTTCCTGGCGACCCCGGCGTCGGCGGGCTTGGCGATCCGCCCGGTGCGCCAGGTCGGGTGTTGCCCCTCTATCCCACAGTTTGTGTGGATAACTTTGTTGACATCCTGTAACGAGTCGGCGGAGACCCGCATGGAGACTGGGTGCCAACGGAATGCCTGCAAAAGCAGCAGGGCCAAAAAAATCCATATGAATCAATGATCTGAAGATTTTTGGGGTGTTTTTTCGTGCTAGGGCTGGGCAGGCTGCGCTGGCGCCGGTGCATCGCTCGGCATGTGCACAAGTGGGGTGGCCTGGGGCCGCCAGGAGGGCATTGGAAGCCCCGCCGGCATGGCGGGGGTGCTCGTCGATGCTTGCGATGCGCTTCGCAGCTGCTGGATTCATGGTCGGCGCCCAAGAAATCCCGCAATTCTGTGGATAAGTTTGTTGGTATCCCCTGCATGCTGCCCGCAAACCCTTGCTGGTGCTGGCTTTGGCCGGATTGCACTGCAAAAGAGCAGGCGGTGGGCTGGGCAAGGAACACGGTGTGGGAGGGGCACCCACTGGGCCGTTTTTCGACAGGCCGGAGGGTCCAGCCCCTCCCCGATGCACTGTCTCGGGGACAGCGTGGGCATTGCTCCGGCCGGCCTGCGCGATGCAGCGCCGTTGGGGGGACGGGACGCTTACCGCAGCGTCGTTTGCCAAGTCATCCCATGATTTTGTGGATAACTTTGTTGACATCCTGTCTCCAGTGCGCTGCAGGCCGCATGGATAGTGGGCTTCAACGGAATGCCTGTCAAAGTGGCAGTGCGAAAAAATCCATATGAATCAATGATCTGAAGAATTTTCCTGGCCTTTCCTGTGCTAGGCCCATGCCGCTGGCTTTTGCGGCGTCGCCCTGCCGTTCGTGTGCATAAGTGCAGTCGGCGGGCTTCGTCAAGAGGACATTGACCGCCAATTGGGCATCGGCGGCGTAGGACAACATCCACTGATTTCTGCAGTTGTCGGCGCAAGTGGTTGATTTGTCATGGGTTTTTCACAAAGTCCCAAAAATCTGTGGATAACTTTGTTGATATTCCCTGCGTTCGGCCTGCCAGCCCTTGCAAAACCGTGCTTTCGCTGGATTGCCCGGCAAACAGGCAGGTGCAGAACCCCTATATAAATCAAGCACTTGCGTGTGCGTACAAACAAAAGGCCGTTCCATGGACGGCCCGATTGATTTTTTTGTGGATGCACCGCTTGTGTGCACAACCTCGGCTATTTCCAAGGCCTGGGCGGGCTTGTCAGCCCCCGCGGCGCTGGTTGCGCGAATGGCTGTGCACCGCTTCCACCAGTGCGGCCACATGCTCGGGTGGCGTGAACTGGCTGATGCCATGGCCCAGGTTGAAGATGTGGGTCGGGCCGGTGGTGGCGCGGTCGGTGTGGGGCGTGCCGAAGCTGTCCAGCACCTGGCGCACCTGCCCGGCGATCTGCTCAGGCGGTGCGAACAGCACATTGGGATCGATGTTGCCCTGCAGCGCCTTGCCCGGGCCGCCCACGGCGCCGCCCACCAGCGCGCGGGCGCGTCCCAGGTTGGCCGTCCAGTCCAGGCCCAGCACTTCGCAGTCCAGGGGCTTCATGTCTTCGAGCCACAGGGCGCCGCCCTTGGTGAAGACGATGCGCGGCACGTCGGTACCGTCCACGCCCGTGCGCTTGAGCTGCGCCAGCACGCGCGCCGTATAGGCCAGGCTGAACTCCTGGAAGGCGCCATCGGCCAGCACGCCGCCCCAGCTGTCGAACACCATCACGGCCTGCGCGCCGGCATCGATCTGGGCGTTCAGGTAGGCGGCCACGGCATCGGCATTGGTGGCCAGGATGCGGTGCATCAGGTCCGGGCGCGCATACATCAGGCTCTTGACCAGGCGGTAGTCGTCGCTCCCCTTGCCTTCCACCATGTAGCAGGCCAGGGTCCAGGGGCTGCCCGAGAAGCCGATCAGCGGCACGCGGCCGTTCAAAGCCTTGCGGATGCTGGTCACGGCATCGAACACATAGCGCAGCTTGTCCATGTCGGGCACGGCCAGCTCGGCCACGGCGGCCTCGTCGCGCACCACCTTGGCAAAGCGCGGGCCCTCGCCCTCGGCGAACGACAGGCCCAGGCCCATGGCGTCGGGCACGGTGAGGATGTCGCTGAACAAAATGGCCGCGTCCAGCGGAAAGCGTTCCAGGGGCTGCAGCGTGACCTCGGTCGCGTAGTCCACATTGGTCGCCAGGCCCATGAAGCTGCCGGCCTGGGCGCGCGTGGCCTTGTACTCGGGCAGGTAGCGGCCCGCCTGGCGCATCAGCCACAGGGGCGTGTAGTCGGTGGCCTGGCGGCGGCAGGCGCGCAGGAAGGTGTCGTTGGAGAGGGGGGCGAAGCTCATCCCCCGATTGTGGCAGGGCCTGGAAACTGGACTGAATCGCCTGTGCAGGTGTCGCGGATGTTTGAACAAGGCTGGCCGCGGCCAGGGGCGCTGCCCTGCCAGCGCCACCGTGGATCCGGCTTTGCCGGCCCACCGGAGGCGTCCCCCTCAGGGGGAAGACGCGAAGCGGCTCAGGGGGAGCTATCTTTCTGCGATGTAGTGGGACATGCGAACTACCTCTCCAGGGGCGAGGAAGGCGCGCACCTCGGTCTCCAGCGCCTGGTCGGCCATGGTGGCGCGGGCGCGCTGGTGCAGGTAGTCGGCCCAGGATTCGACGATGAAGCGTTCTACATAGCGCGAGGGGTCGCCCAGGTCCTTGTACACGCGCCAGAAGGTGGCGCCATCGCGCCGGCGCGGGGCCTTCATGCGGCTGATGGTGTCCAGGAAGGCGGTGTCCGAACCCTCGGCGATGCGGTAGCTCACTTCCACGGCCACGGGGCCTGCTTCGGGCAGGGGTTCGGCCTCGATGAACAGCTCGTCCCAGGGCGTGGCCTGGGTCACCTCGTGCAGGGCGCCCATGCGCAGTGGCATGGGGCGCGCCAGCAGCAGGCCGATCCCCATGCAGGCGGCCGCGGCGACCAGGGTGGGGGCCAGGCCCACGATGTCCGACGCCGCGCCCCAGATGGCCGAGCCCATGGCGAAGGCACCCAGGGCGGTCACCATGTGCATGGCCACGGCGCGCGAACGCACCCAGGGCGGCGCGCTGGCCTGGGTGGCGGTGTTGAAGGTGGACATGGCCGACATCCAGGCCGCGCCGCCGAGCATCATGGCCAGGTAGACCACGATGGCGGTGTGCGAGAACGCAGCCACCAGCATGGCGCCCGCGAACACCACGCAGGCGGCGTTGACGATGACCTCCAGCCCGAAGCGCGCACGCAGCTTGCCGATGACCAGGCCCACGGCCACAGCCCCTGTGCCCAGGCAGCCCATGAGCAGGCCGAAGCCCTGGGCCCCCGCGCCCAACTGGCGCTGGGCGATCACGGGCAGCAGGGCCCACAGGGCTGAGCCGGCGGCGCTGAAGGCCGTCACGCGCACCAGCTGCGCCAGGATCATGTGCGAATGCCAGGCAAAGCGCAGGCCGCTCAGGGTGCCGCCCCACAGCCGTTCGGCCGGCAGCCGGGTGGGGGCATGCGGGCGCGGCGGCCAGCGCCGGATGGACTCCCACATCACCAGGGTGGTGGCGGCCGCGATGGCGAACACCCAGCCCGCCCCGAGTTGCGCGAACACCAGGCCGGCCAGTGTGGGACCCACGGCGCGCGCCGCGTTGTAGGCGATGCTCACCGCGGTGATGGCCTGGGGCCACTCGTCGCGCGGCACCGGGTCGATGACCGAGGAGTTCCAGGCCGGGGTGAGCACCGCCGTGCAGCAGCCGCAGACGAACACCAGGAACAGCACCGAGGCCGGCCCGCCCTTGCCAAAGAGCACCAGCAGCGCCAGCAGGCTGCAGGCCGCGATCTGCGCCAGCAGCGCCCCGGAGATGAGCCGGCGCCGGTCCGTGGTGTCGGCCAGCACCCCGGCCGGCAGCGCCAACAGGAACATGGGCATGAACACGGCCGTCTGCACCAGCGCGGCCAGGAAGGAGGAGCCCGACAACTCCACCATCAGCCAGGCGGCCGCCATGGTCTGCATGCCGCTGCCGATGAAGAACACCCCCCCGCAGATCCACAGGCCCCGGAAAGCAGGTTGGCGCAGCGGACTCCAGAGCGAGGTGGACGAGGACATGGATGGCGTGGGGAGCGTATCTATTGGAAGAAAGGAGGGCGCGCAACGCCCCGTTGCCACAGGATAGCGGTACCCGCGGTGTTCCGGCGCGCCAAAGTCCGTTTTTCCTGTACGGCGGCCAATGGCGTGGGTGCGCCGCTACTCCGGCTGGCGTCCCCCGCGCAGCCGGTAGGTGCGCGGCACATCGGTGCGGGTGGCCACCAGGGCCTCGGCCTGTTGCTGCATGCGCGCAAGGCTGGTGTCGAGCGTGTCGAGTGCCTGGGCATCGAGCCCGGTCAGCAGGGCCTGGTTGAGCGCCTTGATCTGCGGGAACAGCGCGTCGTGCAGTGCCTGCCCTGCCGGGGTGAGCATCAGCTGGGCCTGGCGCCGGTCCCCGGGCATGGCTTCGCGCGTGATGAGCTTCTTGCCCAGGAGCGAGGTGATGGCGCGCGAGGTGCGTGCCCGGTCCAACCCCAGGCGTTCGGCCAGCTCGGCCGGCGGCATGCCCGGGCGCTCGGCCAGCCACATGAGCAGGCCCCACTCGCGCCGGGTGATGCCGTAGCCGCCCTCGCACAGGCGCACCACCAGGCTGCCGGCCACGGCCAGCAGGCGGTTGAGCCGGTACATCAGCAAATGCCGGGCGGCTTCGGGGTCGGCCAGCCGCAGGGCGTCGGTGGGCTGCGGGTCGGGCATCAGGGTAATTCCGGGCAATGGTTGTTTAGATCAATCGATTGTGGCCCTTCTACAGTGCGGCATTTCTTCTATCCTTATTCGTTCGGGAGCATTGCCATGTGGAAACCCCTCGCCTCCGTGTTCACTGCCGTGCTGGCGCTTTCGGCCGCGCTGGCCCAGGCGCAGGAGGCACCGCTGCGCATCATCGTGGGCTATGCACCCGGCGGCTCCAGCGACCGCGTGGCCCGCATCGTGGCCGACAAGCTCCAGGCCAAACTCGGCTCGCCCGTGATCGTGGAGAACCGCACCGGTGCCGGCGGCCGCCTCTCGGCCCAGGCCGTCAAGGCTGCGCCGGCCAACCAGCCCGCGCTGCTGCTGGCCAACCCGGCCGTGATGCTGGTCGCGCCGCTGGTGTTCCCCGACGCGGGCTATGACGCCGAGCGCGATTTCCGCCCCGTGAGCCACGTCAACAGCTACGAGTTCGGCGTGGCCGTCTCGGCCGCCGTGCCGGTGCGCGAGCTGCCCCACCTGGTCGCCTGGCTGCGCGCCAACCCCGACAAGGCCAACTTCGGCGTGCCCGCCACGGGCAGCTTGCCGCATTTCTTCGGCCTCATGGTGGGCGATGCCGCCAAGGTCAGCGCCGAGGTGGTCGGCTACCGCGGCTCGGCCCCGCTGCTCAACGACCTGATCGGCGGCCAGGTGCCCGTGGCCTTCGACACTTTCGACACCCTGCTGCCCCAGCACGAGGCCGGCAAGATCCGCATCCTGGCCGTGTCCAGCGCCAAGCGCAGCCCGCTCGATGCCAAGATCCCCACCTTCAAGGAAGGCGGCCTGGACCTGGCCGCCACGGGCTGGAACACCTTCTTCGCCCCCATGAGCATGCCCAAGGCGCAGGCCGAGCGCCTGGCCGGCTTGATCAACGAGGTGATGAAGGACCCCGACACCCGCCGCAAGTTCGAGGCCGCCAAGATGGAGCCCGTGGCCAGCACCATGGCCCAGACCGAAGCCATGCTCAAGGCCTACCGCGCGCAGTGGGCGCCCGTGGTGCAACGCTCCGGCTTCAAGCCCTGAAACATCGCCATGAGCCATCCACGTCCCAACATCATCTTCATCGTCGCCGACGACCTGGGCTATGCCGACCTGGGCTGCTACGGCGGGCGCGAGGCCGCCTTCGGCCCCGTCTCGCCCGTGCTCGACGGCCTGGCCGCGCAGGGCCTCAAGCTCACCCAAGGCTATTCGAACTCGCCTGTGTGCTCGCCCACCCGCTTCGGTTTGATGACGGCGCGCTACCAGTACCGCCTGCGCGGCGCGGCCGAAGAGCCCATCAACAGCAAGAGCCGGGGCAGCAGCACGCTGGGCCTGCCGCCCTCGCACCCCACGCTGCCCTCGCTGCTGCGCGCTGGCGGCTACCGCACGGCGCTCATGGGCAAGTGGCACCTGGGTTACCCGCCGGCCTTCGGGCCGCTGCAATCGGGCTACGAGGAGTTCTTCGGCCCCATGTCGGGCGGGGTGGACTACTTCACGCACTGCAGTTCTGCGGGCCACCACGACTTGTACCTGGGCGAAGCCGAGCAGCAGGAGGACGGCTACCTCACCGACCTGATCACCGACCACGCGCTCGACTTCGTGGAGCGCATGGCGCCCGGCGCGCAGGCCGGCACCCCCTTCTTCCTGAGCCTGCACTACACGGCGCCGCACTGGCCCTGGGAGACGCGCGACGACGCAGCACTGGCCGAGGAGGTGCGCCAGAACCTGTTCCACCTGCACGGCGGCAACATCGAGACCTACCGCCGCATGATCCACCACATGGACGAGGGCATCGGCCGCATCATGGACGCGCTTGCCCGCCATGGGGTGGACCGCGACACCCTGGTGGTCTTCACCAGCGACAACGGCGGCGAGCGCTTCTCGGACAACTGGCCCCTGGTGGGCGGCAAGATGGACCTGACCGAGGGCGGCATCCGCGTGCCCTGGATCGCCCATTGGCCCGCGGTGATCGCGCCGGGCGGCGAAAGCGTGCACAGCTGCATGACCATGGACTGGTCCGCCACCATGCTCGACGCGGCCGGCGTGGCGGCCGATGCCGACTACCCGCTGGACGGCGTCTCGCTGATGCCCCTGCTGCGCGATGCCGCGTGGGACTGCGAGCGCCCCCTGTTCTGGCGCATGAACCACCGCGGCCAGCGTGCCATGCGCCTGGGCGAGTGGAAGTACCTGCGCGTGGACGGCAACGACTATTTGTTCAACCTGGCCGACGACGAGCGCGAACGCGCCAACCGCGCGAAGGTGGAGCCGGAGCGACTGGCGTCTATGCGCGCGGCATGGGAGGCGTGGAACGCCACCATGCCGGCCATCCCGGAAGACGCGACCGTGAGCCTGGGCTACTCCGTGAAGGACATGCCCCAGCGATAGCCCTCTCTACTGGGCAGCGGGCGCCGCCACATGCTCGCGCCGCTGCACGATCACGAAGCGGTCGGCCACGAAGGCCAGGTTGGTGTAGCTGGCGTTGGCGGCCGGGTTGCCGCCTGTGGCGTGGTAGTCCGAGAACGACGCGGACTGGTTCACGAACACGCCCTGCGTGAGGTTGATGGACAGGGCCACGCGCGTGCGCCGGCCCAGGGCGATGGCGGCGTCGATGTAGGCGCGGTCGGTGGAGTACACGCCCAGCGTCAGCGCGCCGTGCGCGCGCAGCGTGGCCTCGGCCACCTGCAGGCTGGCGGCGCCCGAATCGGTGGCCACCAGGTAGGACACGGGGCCGAAGCACTCCTCGCCATAGATGGCGCTGTCGGCCTGCTCCAGCGCCACGATCACGGGCGTGTGGATCTGCGCATTGGCGAACTCGGGGTGGGGCAGGGCGCGCGAGGCCAGCACCAGGCGGCCCTTGTTGGCGGCCTGCTGCATGCGGGCCACGGTCTCGGGCGAGCCCACGGCGCCCAGCACCGAGGTGGCCACGCGCGGGTTCGAGGCCAGTTCGGTCACCGCGGCCGCCAAGTCCGCACCCACCTGCTCGAAGCTCTTGTGCCCTTCGTCGGTGGCGATGCCGCCGCGCGGCACCAGGATGTTCTGCGTGGTCGTGCACATCTGGCCGCTGTACAGCGACAGCGTGAACGCCAGGTTGCGCAGCAGGGCGGCGTACTGGTCGGTGGATTCGATGATGACGGTGTTCACGCCGGCCATCTCGGCGTACACGCGCGCCTGGCGGGCGTTGTCGATGAGCCAGCGGCCGAACTGGTTGCTGCCCGTGAAGTCGATGCTGGCCACCGCGCTGTGCGTGGCCAGGGCCTGCGTGCTCTCGGGCCGGGGGCTCAGCGCCAGGGTCACGGTGTTCGGGTCCAGTCCCTGCTCGGCCAGCACCTCGCGCAGGATGTTCACCGAGATCGCGGCGGGCAGCACGGCGTTGGGGTGCGGCTTGACGATGACCGGGTTGCCCGTGGCCAGCGCGGCGAACAGGCCAGGGTAGGTGTTCCAGGTGGGGAAGGTGGCGCAGCCCACCACCAGCGCCACACCGCGTCCCACGATCTCGTAGTGCTTTTGCATCACCAGCGGCGGGTTCTTGCCCTGGGGCTTGTCCCACAGCGCCTCGCCGGGCACGTCGGCCATGGCCTTCCAGGCATAGGCGATGGCTTCGAGCGCGCGGTCCTGCGCATGCGGGCCGCCGGCCTGGAAGGCCATCATCGGGCCCTGGCCGGTGGTCAGCATCACGGCGTGCGCGATCTCATGGCTGCGGCGGTGGATGCGCATGAGCGCCTCCAAGAGCACGCCCACGCGGCCCTGCGCGCCCAGTGCCTGCCACGCGGGTTCGGCCGCCTGGGCCGCTGCCACCAGGGCCTGCACATCACAGTCGGGGTAGCGCACATCCAGCGCCACGCCGTAGGGCGAGCGCTCGGTCGCCAGGCGGCCCTGCTCGCCGGGTTGCTGCAGCGCAAAGTCCTTGCCCAGCAGGGCATTCACGGCCGCCTGGCCATCGGCCTGGCCGGTTTCGCCATAGACCTTGGGCGAGGGCGATTCGGGGAAGGGCGTCCAGTGGCCGCGTGTGGCCAGGGCGTCAAGGGCTCCCTCCAGGAGGGTACGGTGGGTATCGAACAAGGACATCAAATTGTCTCCGCTAGGGTTTGCCCTGATGGGTTTGACTTGCATCAGGGTTCGGGAAAGTTTATTCTCTACCGAACGGTCGGTCAATAATGTTTGCGATCGATCAAAACAGGTTTTCCCCCACCTTGATAGGCAGGAGCATCCATGTCTGAACCCCTGGTTCTTGTGACGCAGTCGGGCGCCGTGCAAACGCTGGCGCTCAGCCGGCCCGCCGCACTCAACAGCTTCACGGCCGAGCTGCATGCCCAGTTGCTCGCCGCGCTGGAGGCCGCCGCCGCGAACCCCGAGGTGCGCTGCGTGGTGCTCACGGGCACGGGCCGGGCCTTTTGCGCCGGGCAGGACCTGGCCGACCCGGCCGTGGCGCCCGACCTCACGCCCGGCGCCGCCCCCAAGGACCTGGGCGGGGTGATCGAGAAGCTCTACGGCCCCCTGTGCCTGCGCATCCGCAGCATGCCCATTCCGGTGGTGGCCGCCGTCAACGGCGTGGCCGCGGGCGCGGGCGCCAACCTGGCGCTCTCGTGCGACCTGGTGCTGGCCGCACGCTCGGCCAGCTTCATCCAGGCCTTCACCAAGATCGGCCTGGTGCCCGACACCGGCGGCACCTGGCTGCTGCCGCGCCTGGTGGGCCGCGCCCAGGCCCTGGGCCTGGCGCTGCTGGGCGACAAGCTGCCCGCGGCCGATGCCGAGCGCCTGGGCCTCATCTGGCGCTGCGTGGACGACGCCGCCCTGCAGGACGAAGCCCAGGCCCTGGCCCAGCGCCTGGCCACCATGCCGGTGAAGGCGCTGGTCGCCACGCGCAACGCCATGGACGCCGCGGCGCAGATGGACTACGGCCAGGCCCTGGCGCAAGAGGCTGCCGTGCAGCGCACCCTGGGCTCCTCCGCCGACTACCGAGAGGGGGTTGAGGCCTTCATCGGCAAGCGCGCCCCTGTCTTCAAAGACCGCTGAACCACGCATTCCCAATGGACTCCACCACCGCATCCATGGACCCCCAGGCCATCGCCGAGCGTGTGCGCACCGGCATGCTCGCCAACGACCGTGCCACGCAGGGCCTGGGCATCGCCATCACCGCCATCGCGCCGGGCCGGGCCACGCTGGAAATGACCGTGCGTGCCGACATGCTCAACGGCTTCGACATTTGCCACGGCGGCTTCATCACCACGCTGGCCGACTCGGCGTTCGCCTTCTCCTGCAATGCGCGCAACGACATGACCGTGGCCTCGGGCCTGTCCATCGACTTCCTGGCGCCCGCGCGCGAGGGCGACCGCCTCACCGCCGTGGCCACCGAGGTCTCGCTGGCCGGCCGCACCGGCGTGTACGACGTGAACGTGCACAACCAGCGCGGCGAGGCCATCGCCGTGTTCCGCGGCCGCTCGTACTGCATGAAGGGCAAGCACACCGTGCCCTTGTCCGACAACGCCCGCTGACCCCATACCCAGAACCCCACAGGAGACATCCATGGCCGTGCGCCACCCCGCCCCAGGCGACCTGGAGCCCATCGAAACCGCCAGCCGCGACGAAGTCCAGGCCCTGCAGTTGCAGCGCCTGCGCTGGACGCTGCAGCACGCCTACGACAACGTGCCGCACTACAAGAAGGCCTTCGACGCCAAGGGCGTGCACCCGTCGGACCTGAAGCAGCTGTCCGACCTGTCGAAGTTCCCCTTCACGGTCAAGAAGGACCTGCGCGACAACTACCCCTTCGGCATGTTCGCCGTGCCGCGCGAGAAGGTGGCGCGCATCCACGCCTCCTCGGGCACCACGGGCAAGCCCACGGTGGTGGGCTACACGCTCAAGGACATCGACACCTGGGCCGACCTGGTGGCGCGCTCCATCCGCGCGGCCGGCGGGCGCGCCGGTGACCTGATCCACGTGGCCTACGGCTACGGCCTGTTCACGGGCGGCCTGGGCGCGCACTACGGTGCCGAGCGCGCGGGCTGCACGGTGATCCCCATGTCCGGCGGCCAGACCGAAAAGCAGGTGCAGCTGATCCGCGACTTCGCGCCCAGCATCATCATGGTGACGCCCTCGTACATGCAGGTCATCAACGAGGAGTTCGTGCGCCAGGGCATGGACCCGCGCGAGAGTTCGCTCAAGATCGGCATCTTCGGCGCCGAGCCCTGGACCGAGGCCATGCGCCGCGAGATCGAGACCAAGGCCGGCATCGACGCGGTGGACATCTACGGCCTGTCCGAAGTGATGGGCCCGGGCGTGGCCAGCGAGTGCATCGAGAGCAAGGACGGCCCCGTGGTCTGGGAAGACCATTTCTACCCCGAGATCATCGACCCCGAGACGGGCGAGGTGCTGCCCGACGGCGCCGAGGGCGAACTCGTCTTCACCTCGCTGAGCAAGGAAGCGCTGCCCATGATCCGCTACCGCACGCGCGACCTCACGCGCCTGTTGCCGCCCACCTCGCGCGCCTTCCGCCGCATGGGCAAGATCGTGGGCCGCTCGGACGACATGCTCATCATCCGCGGCGTGAATGTGTTCCCCACGCAGATCGAAGAGATCGTGCTGCAGAACCAGAAGCTCTCGGGCCAGTACCAGATCCTGGTGGCGCGCGACGGCAACCTCGACCAGGTCACCGTGCGCTGCGAGCTGCAGCCCGGCGTGGCCGAGGGCGAGCGCAGCGAACTCACCGGCTGGGTGCAGCACCGCATCAAGACCCTGGTGGGCATCACCTGCCAGGTCGAGGTGCTGGCCACCGACTCCATCGAACGCACGCTGGTGGGCAAGGCCCGCCGCGTGATCGACCAGCGCGCACGCTGAAGCGGCGCACATCCGTACGAAAGGACACCACCATGTACACCCAGGCCATGGACACCATGGGCAAGGAAGCCGGCGACGGCAAGGCCCTGCGCAGCGCCGAAGAGATGCAGCGCCAGGAGGCCTTCGACGCGCGCATCGACGCGGGCGAATTCATCGAGGCCAAGGACTGGATGCCTGACCACTACCGCAAGACCCTGCTGCGCCAGATCAGCCAGCATGCGCACTCGGAGATCGTCGGCATGCTGCCCGAGGGCAACTGGATCACGCGCGCGCCCACGCTCAAGCGCAAGGCCATCCTCTTGGCCAAGGTGCAGGACGAGGGCGGCCACGGCCTGTACCTGTATGCCGCGGCCGAGACGCTGGGCACCTCGCGCGACCAGATGCTGGATGCCCTGCACACCGGGCGCGCCAAGTACAGCTCCATCTTCAACTACCCCACGCTGACCTGGGCCGACATGGGCACCATCGGCTGGCTGGTCGATGGCGCGGCCATCATGAACCAGGTGCCGATCTGCCGCTGCTCGTACGCGCCCTACGCGCGGGCCATGGTGCGCATCTGCCGCGAAGAAAGCTTCCACCAGCGCCAGGGCTACGACGCACTGTTGACGATGATGCAGCAGGGCACCGACGCCCAGCGCGCCATGGTGCAGGACGCGGTCAACCGTTGGTGGTGGCCTTCCATCATGATGTTCGGCCCGCCCGACGACCAGTCGCCCAACTCCGCGCAGTCCATGCGCTGGGGCATCAAGCGTGTCTCCAACGACACGCTGCGCCAGAAGTTCATCGACGCCACGGTGGAGCAGGCCCGCGTGCTCGGCGTGACCCTGCCCGACCCTGACTTGAAATGGAACGAGGAGCGCCAGGCGCACGACTACGGCGCCATCGACTGGGCTGAGTTCTGGCGCGTGATCGGCGGCGACGGCCCCTGCAACGAAGAGCGCCTGGGCGCCCGCGTCAAGGCCTGGGACGATGGCGCCTGGGTGCGCGAAGCCGCCCTGGCCCATGCCGCCAAGCAGGCCCCGGAGCGCGCTGCTGCCTGAATTTCCTGAATCCGAGATTTCCCCATGACGACCCCATCCTCTCCCTCCACCCCCGCCGCCGATCCCGCGATGGCCACCGAATGGCCGCTGTGGGAAGTCTTCGTGCGCAGCAAGGCAGGCCTCGACCACAAGCATTGCGGCAGCCTGCATGCGGCCGATCCGCGCATGGCCATCCAGCTGGCGCGCGACGTCTACACCCGCCGCCAGGAAGGCACCAGCGTCTGGGTCGTGCGCTCCGACCAGATCGTGGCCAGCGACCCCGGCGAGAAGTCCATGTACTTCGATCCCGCGCAGGACAAGGTCTACCGCCACCCCACCTTCTACGTGCTGCCCGAGTCCGTGGACCACATGTGAGCGCGCCCGCCATGCAAGCCACCAGCATCTCCATCAGCCAGGACGCAGGCGTGCAGTACCTGCTGCGCATCGGCGACACCTGCCTCATCCTGGCCCAGCGCCTCTCCGAATGGTGCGGCCACGGCCCGGTGCTCGAAGAAGACATCGCCCTGTCCAACATGGCGCTCGACCTCGTGGGCCAGGCGCGCGCCGTGCTCACCCGGGCCGGCCAGATCGAAGGCCGCGGCCATGACGAAGACCAGCTGGCCTTCCTGCGCGACGAGCGCGACTACCGCAACCTGACCCTGGTGGAGCTGCCGCGCGGCGACTTCGCCTTCACCATGGTGCGCAACGCCATGGTGGCCACCCTGCTCAAGCAGCTGTGGGAGCGCCTGCTCACCTCCAGCGACACGGAGCTGGCCGCCATCGCGGGCAAGGCCGTCAAGGAGGCGCGCTACCACCAGCAGCACGCGGCCGACTGGGTCGTGCGCCTGGGCGACGGCACGGCCGAATCGCGCCGCCGCACCGAAGCGGCCTTGAAGGCCCTGTGGCGCTACACCCCTGAGCTGTTTGCCGCCGATGCGGTGGACGAGTCCGCCCAAGCCACCGGCCTGGGCCCGCGCTGGGCCGACCTCCAGGACGCCTGGACCGGCGAGATGGCGCAGATCCTGGCCGCCGCCAGCCTGGCCACGCCCAAGGAATCGGCCTTCCTCAGCACCGGCAAGCAGGGCGTGCACAGCGAGCACATGGGCTACATCCTGACCGAGATGCAGTACCTGCAGCGCAGCTTCCCAGGAGGCGTGTGGTGATGGTGGCCGAAGCCATTGAACGTCCGGCAAGCACCGACGCACGCATCGCGCGCGCGTGGGAGGTGCTCGACGGCGTGCCCGATCCCGAGGTGCCCGCGGTCTCCGTGTGCGACCTGGGCATCGTGCGCGGCGTGCGCCTGGCGGGCGATGGCCTGGAGATCGTGCTCACCCCCACCTATTCGGGCTGCCCGGCCACCGAGGCCATCGAGCGCGACGTGCTCGCCGCCATCGAGGCGGCAGGACTGGGCCCGGCCCATGCCACGCTGCAGCGCGCACCGGCCTGGACCACCGAGTGGATCACCGAACGCGGTCGCGCCCGCCTGCTGGCCTACGGCATCGCACCGCCCGGCCCGCTGCCGCCCGGCACCGAGGTGCCGCTGCGCTTCATGCCGCGCGCCGCAGCCGCACCGGCCCTGGCCTGCCCGCGCTGCGGCAGCCTGCAAACCGAGCGCCTCTCGGCTTTCGGCTCCACGGCCTGCAAGGCGCTGTACCGCTGCATGGCCTGCCGCGAGCCCTTCGAACATTTCAAGCCCTTGTGAAGCACCCGCCTTCGCCCCCACACCAGACACCGACATGAGCGTCATCTTCCATCCCCTGCGCGTGCGCTCCATCGAGCCCGACACGGCCGAGGCCGTCATCGTCTCCTTCGACGTGCCGCCCGAGCTGCGCGAGGTCTTCGGTTTCACCCAGGGCCAGTACCTCACGCTGCGCACCGACATCGGCGGCCAGGACCTGCGCCGCTCGTATTCCATCTGCGCCGGCGTGGACGACGCCGAGCTGCGCGTGGGCGTGCGCAAGGTCAACGGCGGCGTGTTCTCCAACTGGATCAATGCGCAGCTCCAGGTGGGTGACACCCTGCAGGTCATGGCACCCCAGGGCCGCTTCTTCGTGCCCATACAGGCAGAGGCGCAGCGCCACTACCTGGGCATCGCGGGCGGCAGCGGCATCACGCCCATCCTGTCCATCATGAAGACGGTGCTCGCGCGCGAGCCCGGCAGCCGCTTCACGCTGATCTACGGCAACCGCACGCTGCAGTCCACCATGTTCAAGGAGGAGATCGAGGACCTCAAGAACCGCTACCTCACGCGCCTGGTGCTGCACCATGTGTTCTCGGCCGAACAGACCGACGCGCCGCTGAACATGGGCTTCGTCAACCGCGAGAAGCTCGCCGAGTTCCTGCAGGCCCTGATCCCCGCGCAGAAGATCGACGAGGCCTTCATCTGCGGCCCCTTCCAGATGAACGACGAGGCCGAGGCCGCGCTGCTGGCCGGCGGCGTGCCGGCCGAGCGCATCCACGTGGAGCGCTTCGGCGTGGCCTTGCCGGCCGGCGGGCAGGTGGGTGCTGTGGTGCACGAGGCGCTGCCGGGCGACGCCAAGGCCGCGCGCATCGCCATCGTGCGCGACGGCCTGCGGCGCGAATTCCCGTTCTCGGGCGAGCAGGCCAGCATCCTCGATGCCGCATCGGCCGCCGGGCTGGAGGTGCCGTTCTCGTGCACCTCGGGCGTGTGCGGAACCTGCCGCGCCAAGTGCGTGGAGGGCGAGGTGCGCATGGAGCGCAACTTTGCGCTCGACAAGAACGAGGTGGCCGCCGGCTTCGTGCTCACCTGCCAGTGCCGGCCGCTGTCCGACCACGTGGTGCTGTCCTTCGACGAGCGCTGATGGACGCAACCAGGGCATCGATCGCGCTGCACGGCACCCGCTGCCGTGGGGACATCTGCGCGTGCAGGCCCTGGGGGCGTCGGCATGCGGCAAGATGGCGGCCCTTCACTACCGGATGCAAAGGAACACTGTCCATGGCCCGAGGACGATCTCCCGGATACGACGACCAGCGCGAACTGATCCTCCGCCATGCCGCCGAACTGTTCGCGCGCCGCGGCTACCCGGCCACGTCGATGAACGAGGTGGCCGAAGCCTGCGGCCTGTCCAAGCCCACGCTCTACCACTACTTTCGCGACAAGTACAACCTGCTCGTGCACATCGCCGATGGCCATGTCTCGCGCCTGCAGGCCCTGGTGGAGGATGTCGAGGCACGGCAGCTCGAGCCCGAAGCACGGCTGCGCGAGCTGATCCACCGCTTCGTCGAGGAATATGCCGAGGCCCAGCATGCCCACCGCGTGCTGACCGAGGACGTGCGCTTTCTGCAGCCCGAGGACAGCGAACGCATCCTGGGCAAGGAGCGCGCCGTGGTGGCCGTGTTTGCCCAGGCGCTGGCGCAGATGCGGCCCGACACCGAAGCCGCAGGCCTGAGCAAGGCGCTGACCATGCTGCTGTTCGGCATGATCAACTGGATGTTCACCTGGCTCAAGCCCGACGGCGAGCTCGACTACCAGACCATGGCCCCCATCGTGGCGGACCTGTTCTTCGGCGGATTCCCCGCCGTCCAGATGCCCATGGAACTGGTGCAAAGGCCTGCGCCTCCATGACAATGGACCGCACGCACACCGCGTCCCCCCAACCGGCCGACAAGAGCCGGCGCAGCGCCGAAGGCTCCCTTCTGCGCTGACACCACCATCCTTTCTTTTCCACAGGAGACAACGCATGAAAAAATCCCGCTTTGCCCCACTCGCCCTGGTGGCCGCTGCCGCCGCCATGGCCTGCGGCGCCGCCCTCGCCGACATCACCGTCGGCGTCACCGTGTCGGCCACCGGGCCCGCCGCCTCGCTGGGCATTCCCGAGAAGAACACTGTGGCCCTGATGCCGCGCACCATCGGCGGCCAGAAGGTCAACTACATCGTGCTCGACGACGCTTCGGACACGACCACTGCCGTGAGCAACACGCGCAAGCTGATCAGCGAAAGCAAGGTCGACATCATCCTGGGATCGAGCACCACGCCCAACTCGCTGGCCATGATCGACGTGGTGGCCGAGGCGCAGACGCCCATGATCTCCATGGCCGCCTCGGCACGCATCGTCGAGCCCATGGACGCCAAGAAGAAGTGGGTCTTCAAGACGCCGCAGAACGACATCATGATGTCCCTGGCCATCGTGGACCACATGTCCAACGCGGGCGTGAAGAGCGTGGCCTTCATCGGCTTTGCCGACGCGTACGGCGAAGGTTGGTACCAGGAGTTCACCAAGGCGGCGGCCATCAAGAAGATCCAGATCGTGGCCAACGAGCGCTACGCGCGCACCGACACCTCGGTGACCGGCCAGACGCTGAAGATGATCTCGGCCAAGCCCGATGCGGTGCTCATCGCCGGCTCCGGTACGCCGGCCGCGCTGCCGCAGAAGGCGCTCAAGGAGCGCGGCTTCGCCGGCAAGGTCTACCAGACCCACGGCGTGGCCAATGCCGACTTCCTGCGCGTGGGTGGCAAGGACGTGGAAGGCACCTTCCTGCCCTCGGGCCCCGTGCTCGTGGCCTCGCAACTGCCCGCCTCGCACCCCGTGAAGAAGTCGGCCAGCGCCTATGTGGCCGCCTATGAAGCCGCCCATGGCAAGGACAGCGTCTCCACCTTTGGCGCCCATGGCTGGGATTCGGGCGTGCTCATGGCCGCTGCCGTGCCCGTGGCGCTCAAGAAGGCCAAGCCCGGCACAGTGGAATTCCGCGCGGCCCTGCGCGATGCGCTGGAGCAGATCAAGGAAGTGCCCGGCGCGCACGGCATCTTCAACATGTCCGAGAACGATCACCTGGGCCTGGACCAGCGCGCCCGCGTGATGGTCAAGATCGAGAACGGTACCTGGAAATACCAACCTTGACCCCCCCTGAGGCGCTGCGCGCCTTCCCCCCAGGGGGACGCTCCCAGCGCGGCGGGGCGGCCCTTGCGCGGGAGCACTGGCCTGCGTCGTGCCAGTTGCGTGGGCTGCGCGCGCTTTTGGGTCGTTGAGAGACGGGCTCGGTGCGCCTGGCGCCGTGGAGTGGGGGGCGACCCCTGTGCCCGCGGCGTGTCTGCCTTGTGAAAGAAAGCTGAATATGGATTTGCAGATCGCCCTGCTGCTGGGGCAGGACGGCATTGTCAATGGCGCCATCTATGGACTGATGGCGCTGGCGCTGGTGCTGGTTTTTTCCGTGACCCGGGTGATCTTCATCCCCCAGGGCGAGTTCGTGGCCTTCGGGGCGCTGACCATGGCCATGATGCAGGGCGGGCGCATTCCCGGCACGCTGTGGCTGCTGGTGGGCCTGGCCGCCGTGGTGCTGGTGGTCGAGGCCGTGCGCTACCAGCGCGGCAATCCCGTCAACTGGCCCGCCACCGTCGTCTGGTGCCTGGTGCTGCCGGTCATTGCTGCGGGGCTGATCCTCGGCCTGCGCCCTGCCTCGCTGGGCATGCAGGCGCTCGCCACGCTGATCCTGATCACGCCGATGGGGCCGCTGCTGTACCGCCTGGCCTACCGTCCGCTGGCCGATGCCACGGTGCTGATGTTGCTCATCGTCTCGGTGGCGCTGCACGGCGTGCTGGTGGGCCTGGGCCTCTTGTTCTTCGGTGCCGAGGGGCAGCGCACGCCGCCGTTTTCCGAGGCGCGTTTCGACCTGGGCGGCATCCCCCTCTCGGGCCAGTCGTTGGTGGTGCTGGGCGTCACGCTGGCGCTGGTGATGCTGCTGTTCCTGTTCTTCGGCCGCTCCATGGTGGGCAAGGCGCTGCGCGCCACGGCCCTCAACCGCGTGGGCGCGCGCCTCATGGGCATTCCCACCGAACTCTCGGGCGACGTGAGTTTCGCCCTGGCCGCGCTGATCGGCGCGGTCTCGGGCCTGCTGATCGCCCCGCTCACCACCGTGTACTACGACACGGGCTTTCTCATCGGCCTCAAGGGCTTCGTCGCGGCCATCGTCGGCGGCCTGGGCAGCTACCCCATGGCGCTGCTTGGTGCGCTGATCGTGGGCCAGCTGGAGGCCTTTGCTTCGTTCTGGGCCAGTGCCTACAAGGAGGTTCTCGTGTTCACCCTGATCGTCCCCGTGCTGTGGTGGCGTTCGCTCAACAGCCGCCATGTGGAGGATGAGGAATGAGCGCGCCCACCAAGACCGAATCGGCTGCCGGCGTGCCCGCCCCCAGCACCTCGCGCGGCATCGCCACGCGCACCCAGCTCACGCTCGCCGCCGTGGCACTGCTGGCCCTGTGCTGGGGCTTTCTGCCCGATTTCACCGTGGTCACGCTCAGCTACATCGGCCTGTACGCCATCGTCGCGGCGGGCCTGGTCATGCTCACCGGTGTGGGCGGCATGACTTCCTTCGGCCAGGCCGCCTTCGTGGGCGTTGGCGCCTATGCCACGGCCTGGATCTGCACCGCGCCGGCCTCGGTGCAGACGCTCTCGGGCATTGTCGGCATGGCCGGCCTGCCCTGGGTGGGCCTGGTGCTGGGCCTGTTGATCACCTTCGCGGTAGCCTGGGGCCTGGGCTCGGTCACGCTCAAGCTCTCGGGCCACTACCTGCCGCTGTGCACCATCGCCTGGGGCCTGTCGCTGTACTACCTGTTCGGCAACATGGAGTTCCTGGGCGGGCAGACCGGCATCACGGGCATTCCGCCGCTGGTCGTGGCCGGCTTCTCGCTGGCCTCGCCGCGCGCCATCGGCGTGCTGATCTGGGCCGTGCTGCTGGTGGCCCTGTGGCTGCTGCACAACCTGCTCGATTCGCGCGAGGGCCGCGCCATCCGCGCGCTCAAGGGCGGGCGGGTGATGGCCGAGTCCATGGGCGTGGACACCGCGCACTACCGCATCAAGCTGTTCGTGCTGGCGGCGCTGCTGGCGGCCATCTCGGGCTGGCTGTATGCGCACCTGCAGCGCTTCGTCAGCCCCACGCCCTTCAACCTCAACATCGGCATCGAGTATTTGTTCATGGCCGTGGTCGGCGGCGCGGGCCACCTCTGGGGCGCGGTGCTGGGCGCCACGCTGATCGCCCTGCTCAAGGAGAAGCTGCAGGACGTTCTGCCCTCGCTGCTGGGCACCAGCGGCAACTTCGAGGTCATCGTCTTCGGACTGCTCATGGTCTTCGTGCTGCAGCGCTTTGCCGATGGCCTGTGGCCCACGCTGAATCGCTTGGGCGAGCGCTGGCTGCGCCGCGAGGCGCCGCGCGCCGTGCGCGAGGCCGCCCCGCTCGGCCAGCGCACGTTGCCGGCGGCCGGTACCGTGCTGCTGCAGGCGCGCAACGTGACCAAGCGCTTCGGCGGTCTGGTCGCCAACAACAACGTCTCCATGGACGTGAAGGCCGGCGAGGTGCATGCGCTCATCGGCCCCAACGGCGCCGGCAAGAGCACCTTCTTCAACATGATTTCGGGCGTGGACGACGCGACCGAAGGCGAGGTGCGCCTGATGGACCAGGCCATGCTGCGCCGCCCCTCGCGCGCCTTTGCCCGCCTGGGCATGGCGCGCACCTTCCAGCATGTGCGCCTCTTGGGCCAGCGCAGCGTGGTCGAGAACGTCGCCCTGGGCGCGCACCAGCGCGCCCACCGCGGCTGGCTCGCCTCCATGCTGCGCCTGGACCGCGCAGAAGAAGCCGCTTTGCTGGTCGAAGCACGCCGCCAGATCGAGCGCTGCGGCCTGGGCGCCCATGCCGACACGCCCGCTGCCTCGCTGGCGCTGGGCCAGCAGCGCATCGTGGAGATCGCGCGCGCCCTGGCCGGCCAGCCGGCCATCCTGCTGCTCGACGAGCCGGCTGCCGGCCTGCGCCACCTGGAAAAGAAGGCCCTGGCCGACCTGCTGCGCCAGTTGCGTGCCGAGGGCCTGGGCATCCTGGTCGTGGAGCACGACATGGAATTCGTGATGAACCTGGCCGACCGCATCACCGTGCTGGAGTTCGGCACCGTGATCGCCGAGGGCACGCCCCTGGAGGTGCAGCGCAACCAGCGCGTGCTCGACGCCTACCTGGGCGGCGCCGACGACGACCTGCCTGCCGCCACCGAAGGAGCCCGCGCATGACCGCACCCCTCTTGCAACTGCAGGACCTGTCCGTGTCCTACGGCCCCGTGGAGGCCGTCCACCAGGTCCGGCTCGACGTGAACGAGGGCGAGATCGTCACCGTGATCGGCCCCAACGGCGCCGGCAAGACCACGCTGCTGTGCGCGGCCATGGGCCTGTTGCCGGCCAGCGGCGCCATCACCCTGGCAGGCGAGCGCATCGCCCGCCCCAGCGTGGAGGCCATGGTGGCGCGCGGCGTGGCCCTGGTGCCCGAAAAGCGCGAACTCTTCGGCGAGATGTCGGTCGAGGACAACCTGCTGCTGGGCGGCTTCTCGCGCTGGCGCAAGGGCCAGCGCGACCAGGCCCAGCGCATGGAGGAGGTGTTCGGCATCTTCCCGCGTCTGCGCGAGCGCCGCGCGCAGCTGGCGTCCACGCTCTCGGGCGGCGAGCGCCAGATGCTGGCCATCGGCCGCGCGCTGATGGCGCGCCCGCGCCTGCTGATGCTCGACGAACCCTCGCTGGGCCTGGCCCCGCTGATCGTGCGCGAGGTGCTGCAGGTCGTCTCCTCGCTGCGCCAGCACGGCGTCTCGGTGCTGCTCGTGGAGCAGAACGCACGCGCCGCGCTGCGCGTGGCCGACCGGGCCTATGTGCTCGAAATGGGCGCCGTGGCGCTGACCGGGGCCGCAGCGGACCTGCTCAATGACCGCCGCATCATCGATACCTACCTGGGCATGGGAGGGGCTGCGCACGCGCAGGCAGAAGAAGCCCACTGACAAGACACCCGAGGACCGCCGTGTAACGCAGCGGCGGTCTCCTCTCCACCCTTCCGCGGCCGTGCTGGCATCGGAAGGGTTTTTGCGTTGTGAAAAAGCATAAAGACGACAGGAGACAAGACATGAATGCAGGCGTTCCACCCCGCTTTTTGCGCAGGGACTTTCTGCGCTGGGGCGCGGCCCTGGGCCTGGCCGGCGGCCCGGCCTTCGCGCAGGACAGCGCAGGCGTGAGCGACAACGAGATCGTGATCGGCCAGTCGTGCCAGCTGAGCGGCCCGCTGGCCGCGCTCACCACCGAGGTACGCCAGGGCGCCAGCCTCTACTTCGACCACGTCAACGCCTCGGGCGGTGTGCGCGGCCGCAAGATCCGCGTGGTCGCCATCGACGATGCCTACGACCCCAAGAAGGCCGCCGAGAACACCAAGAAGCTGATCGACGAGGACAAGGTGCTCGCGCTGTTCCAGTACGCGGGCACCCCGCCCGCGCTGGCCGCGCTGCCCATCGCCGAGGAGCGCGGCGTGCCCTTCATCGCGCCCTTCACCGGCTCGGACGGGCTGCGCCAGCCCGGCAGCCGCTATGTCTTCAACATCAAGGCCGGCTATGCGGCCGAGCTCGATGCCACGGTCAGGCAGCTGGCCTCGGTGGGCATCTCGCGCATCGCCGCGGTCTACCTCAACAACCCCTTCGGCACGGGCGGCCTGGCCTCGGTCGAGAAGTCCGTGCAGGCCCACAAGGTCAGCCTGGTGGCCAAGGCCCCGCTGGAGGTCGACGGATCGAAGATGGCCGATGCGGTGGCCACGGTGGCCAAGGACTCGCCCCAGGCCATCATCGTCATCAGCGCGGGCAAGCCCAGCGTGGATTTCGTCGCGGCCTACCTCACGGCCGGCCACCGCTCCACGTTCTACATGCTCTCGGTGATCAGCAATGCACAGCTCGTGCAGGCCCTGGGCGAGCGGGCGCGCGGCGTGGTGGTCTCGCAGGTCGTGCCCTCACCGTGGAACCAGAGCATGCCGATCTCGCGCGAGTTCCAGACCCTGGCCAAGGCCCGGGGCATCACCGAATACACCTTCAGCCAGATGGAGGGCTTCATCTCCGCCCGTTTTCTGGTCGAGGCGCTGCAGCGCGCCGGCGCCAAGCCCACGCGCGCCGCCCTGGTGCAGGCCATGGAGTCGATGAAAAACGTCAGCCTGGGCGGCTACCCCGTGGAGCTGGCGCCCGGGCAGCACAGCTCGGGCAAGTTCGTGGACCTTCTCATGATGGGCCGCGACGGCAAATTCACGAAGTAGGAGCGACCCAAAAACTCTTCTGGGGTCGTTGCTGCGTCTTGTCGTGCTGCCTGCGACGCAGCGCCTCGCCGGAACCGCTTCGCTGAGTTTTTGAGCCGCTCTGGGGAGGGCAGGGCTGTCCCCTTCAGGATGTGAGGAGTGAGCCGTCTGCCGAGGCCTCCAGCAGCCGCGTGAGCAGCGGGTGCATGACCTTGCGCGCGTTGTAGATCAGGTGGAACTGCTCCTGCACGTCGGGCGTGGTGCCCACGTGCACCAGGCCATGCGTGCGCGCCAGGTGCTCGCCCACCGAGACGGGGGCTGGCATCACGCCCATGCCCGTGGCCGCAAAGGTGCTGAGCAGGGCGCTGTCCTCGAACTCGCCCACGATGCGTGGGCGGATGCGTTCGCGCTCCAGCCACTGGTCGATGCGTGCGCGCGTGGCCGCATGCCCGGTGGGCAGCAGCAACGGCACCACGGCCAGGCTGTGTGGGAACTTGCGCGCCGCTGCCTCGGCCCAGGTGGGGGGCGCATACCAGGCCACGTCGCTGGTGCCCAGCAACTGGCTGGTGGTCTTGAGCGAGGGGTTGGGCGGCGCGGCGCGGTCGGCGAGCACCGCGTCGAGCTTGTGCAGCGCCAGCTCGCCCAGCAGCGGCTGGAACTCCCCTTCATGGCACAGCAGGCGCAGGTGCGGCTCGTCGAGCACGGGCGTCAGCAGCCGGTGCATGGCCAGCTTGGCGATGCCGTCCGAGATGCCCAGGTTCAGCCGCAGCGTCTGGCCGCTCGCGGCCTCGCGCACGCGGTGGGTCAACTGCTCGCCCAGGGCAAAGATGTGGTCGGCCTCGTGCAGGGCTGCCACGCCGGCCTCGGTCAGCACCAGGCTGCGCCCCTCGGTGCGCAGGAGGCTGGTGCCCAGGGCCTGCTCCAGCAGGCGCACCTGCGCGCTGATGGTCTGCACGGCCATGTCCAGCCGCTCGGCGGCACGCGCGATGCCGCCTTCCTTGGCAACGACCCAGAAGTAGTACAGGTGGCGGTAGTTGAAGCTCTGGCTCATGTGTCTCGCTTGTCCCAACAGAGGGCAGGGGTATCCGGCGGAAAAGAATTTGGTTCGCAAAAACCAGATGAATGGTACCGAAAAGACAGGTTTTAAAGATACAAGGTCATCCCTACAGTGCGGGCTTGCCTTGAATTTCCCAGGAGATCCCTCATGCACGACACCGCTGTCCGCACCCCCGCCACCCCGACCCCGGGCCTGCCACCCCTGCCGCGTTCGCGGCGCTGACGCCGCTGCTGCGCGAAGGAGAACGACATCATGGAAACCATTGGAACCTGGTGGATGTGGGCGGGATTCGCCGTCTTCGTGGTCGTTGCCATCGGCATCGACCTCTTGGTCATGGAGCGCCAGGGTGCGCACAAGGTGACCACGAAAGAGGCCCTGAAATGGAGCGCCCTGTGGTTCGGCCTGGCCTTCGTCTTCGTGGCCGGCCTGTGGTGGTACCTGGACAGCAGCCAGGGCCGCGAGGTGGCCAACACCGTGTCGATGCAGTTCATCACCGGCTACCTGGTGGAGAAAAGCCTGTCCATCGACAACATCTTCGTCTTTCTGATGCTGTTCAGCTACTTCGCTGTGCCGCCCCAGTTCCAGAAGCGCGCCCTCATCATCGGCATCATCGGTGCCATCGTGCTGCGCACGCTGCTGATCCTGGCTGGCGCCTGGCTGCTGGCTTCGTTCCACTGGCTGCTCTACGTGTTCGGCGCCTTCCTGGTGTTCACGGGTGCCAAGATGTGGTTTGCTGCCGGCCAGGAGCCGGACATCGCGACCAACCCGGTGCTGCGCTTTTTGCGCAAGCGCATCCGCATCGCCGATGTGTTCGATGGCGAGAAGCTGACCACCACCATCAACGGCGTCAAGCACTACACGCCGCTGTTCGTGGTGCTGATCCTGATCGGCACCACGGACATCATCTTCGCGGTGGACAGCATCCCGGCCATCTTCGCGATCACCAGCGATCCGTTCATCGTGCTCACGGCCAACATCTTCGCCATCCTGGGCCTGCGTGCGCTGTACTTCCTCTTGGCCGACCTGGCCGACCGCTTCCACCTGCTGGCCTATGGCCTGGCCCTGGTGCTGGTGTTCATCGGCAGCAAGATGCTGCTCATCGACCTGGTCAAGATCCCGATCGGCTACGCCCTTCTGGTCACGGCGGGCCTGATTGCAGGCTCCATCGTCCTGTCGCTGCGCACTTCGTCGGGCAAGGTGCCGGAAGAAGAGGCCGCAGCTCTGCCCCCCAAGCACTGACCGCGAGGACACTGTCATGGAACTGGGATTGATCGAATCGGTGATGCTCACCATGCTGGTGGCCCTGGCGGGCACGGCCCTGCTGGCCTGGCGCCTGGGCAACGAGCGGCGCGATGTGGGCCTGCTCACGGCCCTGGCCACGCTCTGGGGTGTGGCCACCGCCGCAGCCTTCACCTGGTGAGCGGGTGCCGATGCTGAACGCCTTGCGCCGCAAGCTGCGGCACCTGGAGCCCAGCGTGCGTGTGCTGCTGGGCCGCACGGCCCTGGCCGGTGCCGTGCCCTGGATGGAGCGGCATGCGCTGTTCCGCTTCCAGCGCGAACCGCTGGCACGCGGCGTGGCGGCGGGCCTGTTCTGCGGGCTGATTCCCGGCCCGCTGCAACTGGTGGGCACCGTCGGTGCCTGCGCCTGGCTGCGCGGCAACGTGGTCGCCGGCGCGGTCACCACCTTCTATACCAACCCCCTGACCACCGTGCCGCTCTACGTGCTGGCCTTCCAGATGGGTTCGGCGGTGCTGCCGGGCGAGCAATCGCTGCCGCCCTTCAATGCCGATGGCCCGGCCGGCGCCTTCAGCGTGCAGGCCCTGGCCGAGTGGATGCAGGCCCTGGGCACGCCGCTGCTGGTCGGCCTGCCGGTGCTGGGCCTGGTGCTGGCGGCACTGGGCTATGCCATCGTGCAGGCGCTGTGGCTCGTGCCGGTGCTGCAGCGCTGGCAGCGCGCCAAGGCGCTGCGCGGCCAGGCCTGATCCGCGCGTGTTCAGTCGAGCTTGACGCCCACCTTGGTGATCACACGGCCCCACTTCTCGCGCTCGGCGCGCGCGTAGCTGCCCATTTGGGCCGGCGTACCGGGCAGGGGCTCCACGCCCAGGGCCTGCAGGCGCGCACGGGTGCGCGTGTCGGCCAGCGCGGTCTGCAGCGCCTTGCTGAACTGGGCCACGGCTTCGGGCGAGGTGCCCGTGGGGGCGACCAGCCCCTGCCAGGCATAGCCCTCGAATCCCTGCAGGCCCTGCTCCTGGAGGGTGGGCACGTCGGGCATGGTGGCCACGCGCTGCGGGCTGGCCACGCCGATGGCACGCACCTTGTTCGTGGCGAGGAAGGGGTAGACCGAGGCGCTGTCGATCCACATCGCGGGCACCTGGCCACCGATCACGTCCTGGATGGCCGGCGCCGCGCCGCGGTAGGGTACATGCGTGAGCGACAGGCCACTCTGCTCGCGGAACAGCTCACCCACCAGGTGGTGCGGGCTGCCCGGGCCTGCCGATGCCCAGTTCACGCCATTCGCCTGGCCCTTGGCCCAGGCCATGAATTCCTTGAGGTTCTTCGCAGGCACATTGTTCGAGACCACGAGGAACATCGGAAAGCGCACCAGCAGGCCCACGGGCTGAAAGTCCTTTTCGGCGCTGTAGCTGAGTTTGCTGAACAAGAAGGGGTTGGCCGCCAGCGTGGCGAAGTCGGCCGAGAAGACCAGGTTGCCGAAGTCCTTGTTGCGCGCCGCATAGTCGGCCGCGATGTTGGTGCCCGCGCCCGGCTTGTTGTTGATGACGATGGGCCGGCCCAGGCTGGTGCCCATGGATTCGGCAATGGTGCGCGCCACGATGTCCGAGCCGCCGCCGGCTGCGTAGCCGACCACCCACTCCAGGGGCTTGCTGTTGTCCTGCGCGTGGGCCCTCAGGGCGAAGGGCGTGAGTGCCAGGCCTGCGAGGGTGGCGAGGAAGTGTTTGCGCAGCATGGTGTTGTCTCCGGTGGTCAGGGGATGGATGGGGTTCGGGCACGGCGCTGCCGCAGGCCCCGTCTGTGCGGGGCTTGCGCGGCGGCGTTGGGTGGTGGGTTGGCGGCTGGGCGGCGTCAGGCCGCGGCGTGTACCGGGGCGACCGGGGTCACGGGCGCGATGCCCGCGTTGCCGGCAGGCACCTGGGTGCCGCGTGCACACTGCAGTGCCTGCAGCAGCGTGGCCTGGTCGCCGATGTGGTTGGCCAGCAACAGGATCAGGCGGGCATTCATCGCATGGCTCTCGGGCGGGGTCAGGCCGTTGTGGCTGGCGATCAGGGCCTCGTAGAAATCGTCGCAGGCCTGCAGGTGGGGCTGGGTGTCGAGCATGGTCATGGACTCCGTTGTCAGGCGGTTGCGAGGTCGGCCGTGGCGGCTGCGGGCTGGCGGCTCGCGGTCGCCAGCGCGGCGTGCACGGCGGCTTCGTCCAGGCTGCGCCAGCGCGCACACACATGCTGGTCGGGCCGCACGAGGTAGGCGGTACCGGGCCGGGCGTCCAGGCGCTTGGCCAGCAGGCCCTGGGTGTCCAGCACATCGGTGCCCACCTGCAGCAGCGTCACCTGGGGCAGGGCGCTGGCCCAGGCCGGTGCCTTGCCGAAGACGAGCAGGGTGAAGTCGGGGCCCAGCGTGCGCAGCAGCCAGCCGCTGCGGCCGCCATGCTGCACCGGTGCATCGAGCAACACCGCACCCGGCACCTGCGTGCCGGCGAAGGTGTCGCCATCCGGCGTGTTGAGCGCCGAGCCCTGCAGCGTGGCCGGCACCGACAGGCGCCCGCTGTTGACGATGCGGCGCGCGAACGGGTGCTCGCGCGCCAGTTCCAGCGCGGCGTCGCGGAACAGGCGACTGATCTCGCTCTTGGGCGTGATGAAGTCGGTGGCGCGCGTGGAGTTGGCGATGTTTTCGTCGGCCGCGTACTCGCGCTCGGGGCCGTAGGTGGCCAGCAGCGCCTGGCCGGCGCGGCCGCGCAGCACCCAGTCGAGCTTCCAGGCCAGGTTCTCGGCGTCCTGCACGCCGCTGTTGGCGCCACGCGCGCCGAAGGGCGAGACGCCATGGGCGCTGTCGCCTGCGAAGACCACGCGGCCGTGCACGAAGCGGTCCATGCGCAGGCAGGCAAAGGTGTAGACGCTGGCCCATTCGAGCTCGAACTGCGCATCCGGCCCCAGCAGCGCACGCACGCGCGGCAGGATGTTCTCGGGCTTTTTCTCTTCCTCGGGGTCGGCGTTCCAGCCCAGCTGGAAGTCGATGCGCCAGACATTGTCGGGCTGGCGGTGCAGCAGCACGCTCTGGTTGGGGTGGAAGGGCGGGTCGAACCAGAACCAGCGCTCGGTCGGAAAGTCGGCGCTGCTGGCCATCTTGACGTCGGCGATCAGGAAGCGGTCCTGGAAGATGCGGCCCTTGCTTTCCAGGCTCATCAGTTGGCGCATGGGTGAGCGCGAGCCATCGCAGGCCGCCACCCACTGCGCGTCGAGGCGGTAGCTGCCCTCGGGCGTTTCGATGGTGAGCAGTGCGCCAGCATCGTGCGGCGCAACGCCGGTCACCTTGTTGTGCCAGCGCAGCTCGATGTTCTGCAACTGCAGCGCCCGCTCCACGAGGTAGGCCTCGGCGTAGTATTGCTGCAGGTTGATGAAGGCCGGGCGCTCGTGGCCCTCTTCGGGCAGCAGGTTGAATTCGTACAGCAGCGCATCGTGGAAGAACACCTTGCCCACGTTCCACGACACGCCCTTGTCCACCATGCGCTGGCCCACGCCCAGGCGGTCCCAGATCTCCAGGGTGCGCTTGGCAAAGCAAATGGCACGTGAGCCGGTGGAGAGCCTGCAGTCGTTGTCCAGCACCACCACGCGCTGGCCACGCTGGGCCAGGTCGATGGCCAGCGACAGGCCAACGGGCCCGGCGCCTACCACCACGATCGGGTGCTGCACGGGAGTCGAGGCATCCTGATCGGAAGAGCGCTGGTAGGCAAACTCGATGGCCTGCACCTGGGCACCGGTGCCGTCGAAGGCGGGTGGGGCGCTTGCTGTGGCGGTTGTCATTCTTGTCTCCTCCGCTCTGGTCCTCAGCCTTCCAATGCCTTCCACATCTGGACATCGCGCTCGGCCGTCCAGATGCGCGGATCGGGGTACTGCGTGGCTTCGTCATAGGCCCGCGTCACGTCAAACGGCATGCAGTGGTTGAAGATCACCCAGTGGCCATACTTGGGCTGCAGTTTCGCGAACGTGGCTTCGTAGACCTTGCGCAGGTCCTCGCCCTTGGCGGCGCTGTCCTTGACGCTGGCGTACAGGTCGCTGATGAAGGCGCGCGTGCCGGCCAGGCCGGCCTGCACCTGCTCGGGCGTCTGCAGCGCGGCACCGCGGCCGGGCACCAGCTTCTCGGGCTTCAGGGCCGCGATGTTGTCCAGGGTCTGCGGCCAGTCCTGGAAGTAGGCATCGCCCGCGTACGGAGTGGCATCGAACTCCACCAGGTCGCCCGAGAACAGGATCTTCTCCTGCGGCAACCAGGCCACGGTATCGCCCTTGGTGTGGCCGCGGCCCAGTTGCAGGATCTGCACTTCCAGTTTGCCCAGCCACAGGGTCATCTTCTTGTTGAAGGTCATGGTCGGCCAGGTCAGGCCGTCAGGGACGCTTTCCACATTCTGGAAAAGGCGCGGAAAGCGGCCGATCTCGCTGTCCTTGTCGAACTGGCCGCGCTCGACGATCAGGTCGCGCGTGTCCTCGCTGGCGATGATGTGCTCGGCCCCGTAGGCGCTGGCGCCCAGCACGCGCACGGCGTGGTAGTGCGAGAGCAGCACGTACTTGATCGGCTTGTCCGTCACTTCGCGGATGCGGCGGATCACGTCCTGCGCCATCACGGGGGTGGCCTGGGTGTCGATGACCATCACGGCATCGTCGCCAATGATGATGCCGGTGTTGGGGTCGCCCTCGGCGGTGTAGGCGTAGGCATGGTCGGAGAGCTTGTCGAAGCTCACCTTCTTGACTTCCAGGTCGGCGGCAGAGGCAAAGGTCTTGGTGGTCATGGGCGGTTACCGGTTGATTTGGTTTAGTGAAATGCATTCATCTAAACAGAATGCTTTGATCATAGGCAATAAATTCGTCAATGTCTAATTCATTTGTTTAAGTGAAAACCCCAGGGTGGCCAGGATCGCTGCGGGCTCGGTGGACAATGGCGCTATGGACGACCTCCCCCGTGACCTTGCTTCTGCCGACGATGAAGACAGCCCGCGCGCGCCGCGTGGCATCCAGAGCGTGGAGGTGGGCGGGCAACTGCTCAAGGTTCTGGCCCGCACCGGTCGGCGCATGGCCCTCAAGGATTTGGCGCGTGCTGCCGACATGACGCCCGCCAAGGCGCACCCCTACCTCGTGAGCTTTGGCAAGCTGGGCCTGATCGAGCAGGACGCTGTGAGTGGCCACTATGGCCTGGGGCCGCTGGCCATGCAACTGGGCTTGATCAGCCTGCAGCAGGTCGACCCCGTGCGGCTGGCGATCGCCGAGCTGCCAGGCCTGGCGCAGCGCATCGGCTACACCGTGTCAGCCTCGGTCTGGGGCGACAACGGGCCCACCATCATCCGCGTGGAAGAAGGGCCCACCGCCGTCTACGTGGCCATGCGCCACGGCACGACCGCATCGGTGCGACACACGGCCACGGGCAAGGTGTTCGCCGCCTTCGGCCCGCGCGAGCGCACGGCGGCCGCCCTGGTGGCCGATGGCCATGCCGGGGCGCTCGACGACCCGGCCTTTGCCGCCGAACTCGATGCCGTGCGCACCCACCAGGTCGCCGAGGTCACGGACCAGCTGCTGCCCGGCATCAGCGCGCTGGCCACGCCGGTCTTCGACGGCTTCGGGCAATTGGTGCTGTGCCTGGCCGTGATCGGCCCGAGCGCCACGCTGCGCACCGAGCCGGACAGTGCTGCGGCAGGGCATTTGCGTGACACGGCGCGCAGCCTGTCGCAGCGGCTGGGTGCCGCTCAGAGTGGCGAACGCTAGGTTTTCGACAGCGCCTGGTCGATATCCCAGAGGATGTCGTCCAGGTCCTCGATGCCCACCGACAGGCGCACCATGTCGGCGCTCACGCCGGCGCGGGCCAGTTCCTCGTCGTTCAACTGCCGGTGCGTGGTCGACGCCGGGTGGATCACCAGCGTCTTGGCATCGCCGATGTTGGCCAGGTGGCTCAGGAACTCGCAGGCGTCGATGAACTTCTCGCCCGCCGCGGCGCCGCCCTCGATGCCGAAGGTCAGGATGCCCGAGGCGCCCGGCGTGCCGTCCACGGCGCGGAACTGTTTTTGCGCCAGCGCGTGGTACGGTGAATCGGCCAGACCCGGGTAGTTGACCCAGCGCACCTTGGAGTGCTGCTGTAGGAACTTCGCCACGGCCAGCGTGTTGCGGCAGTGCTCGCGCATGCGCAGGTGCAGGGTCTCGGCGCCCTGCAGCAATTGCCAGGCGTTCATGGGCGAGAGCACGCCACCGAAGGTGCGGTTGATCTCCATGCGCGCCTTCATGGTGTAGCCGAAGTCGCCGAAGGTCTCGTAGAACTTCACGCCGTGGTAGGCGCGGCTGGGCTCCACCATCTCGGGGAAATGGCCGTTGTCCCACGGGAACTTGCCGCCCTCGACCACCACGCCGCCCATGGTCGTGCCGTGGCCGCCGATGTATTTGGTGGCGCTGTGCACCACGATGTCGGCACCGAAGGCCAGCGGGTTGCACAGGTAGGGGCTGGCCACCGTGTTGTCGATCACCAGGGGCACACCATGGGCGTGCGCCACACCGGCCACGGCCGCGATGTCCAGCACATTGACCAGCGGGTTGCCGATGGTCTCGCCGTAGAAGGCCCGGGTGGTGGGGCGCACGGCGCGCGCAAAATTCTCCGGGTCGGCCGGGTCCACGAAGGTCGTCTCGATCCCCAGGCGCGCAAAGCCCACACCGAGCTGGCCCACGGTGCCGCCGTAGAGCGTGCTGGCCGCCACGATGTGGTCACCCGTCTTGAGGATGGCCAGCAGCGCCGCCATCTGCGCAGCCATGCCGCTGGCGCAGGCCAGGGCCGCGCGGCCGCCTTCCAGGCTGGCGATGCGCTCCTCGAACACGGCCACCGTGGGGTTGCTGATGCGGCTGTAGACGTTGCCGAAGGTCTGCAGGTTGAACAGGCTGCTGGCGTGCTCGGCGCTGTCGAAGACAAAACTCGTCGTCTGGTGGATGGGCGTGGCGCGTGCGCCGGTCACGGGGTCGGGAATCGCGCCCGCGTGGATGGCGCGCGTGCCGAAGCCGTAGTCTCTGTCCTTTTCCATGGGCGGGTGTCTCGCTGGTGTTCTTGTGGTTCAGTAGGGCAGTTGCTGCGGGCGCTTGGCGGAGATCACGCGCGTGTTCACACCGGCCCAGTTGAGCCCGCCGAACAGGCGCGCATGCTCGATCTTCACGCAGCGGTCCATCACCACCGACAGGCCGGCCGCACGGGCGCGCGCTGCTGCGTCTGCATTCACCACGCCGAGCTGCATCCACAGGCATCGGGCGCCGATGGCAATGGCCTCCTCGGCCAGGGGCGGAATGTCCTCGCTCTTGCGAAAGCAGTCCACCATGTCGATGCGGTGGTCGGCTGCGGCGGCGGTGACGCTGGGGTAGCTGCGCTCGCCCAGGATCTCGCTGGCCATGGGGTTCACCGGCACGATGCGGTAGCCATGGGCCTGCATGTACTTGGCCGCAAAGAAACTGGGCCTGTGCCATTGCGGCGACAGGCCCACGACCGCGATGGTGCGGCAGGTTCCGAGGATATGGCGCAGTTCGCTGATGGTGCTCATGCCACCAGTGTAGGGCGCTGTGCCCTATGCCGGGTCTTTGTACTTGATCGAGCAGCCGTAGGGGCGCGTGGTCGAGGCCGTGAGCGGCTTGCCCGCCAGTGCCTCCGCCAGCCCGGTCTTCACATAGTTGGTGGCGCGCGGAATGTCGTCGACCTTGGCCGAGGCGATGCTGTCGATGCCACCCGCATAGATCAGCTGGCCCTGCGGGTTCACGATGTACATGTGCGGCGTGGTGCGCGCGCCGTAGGCGCGGCCGGCTGTGCCTTCCTCGTCCATGAGGATGGCGGTGGGCACCGACTGGCGCTCCTTGAGCCAGCTGCTCAGCTTGGCGGGTTCCAGGTAGTCGCCGCTGGCCTTCTCGGTGGAGTTGACGGCGAGCCAGACCACGTCCTTGCCCGCAGCGTCCTTTTGCGTGGCAGGCATGTTGCCGCTGTCATAGTGCTTGCGCACGAAGGGGCAGCCGGGGTTGGTCCATTCGAGCACCACGTGCTTGCCCTTGAAGTCCGACAGGCGCACGGTCTTGCCCGTGGTGTCCTTCAGGGTGATGTCGGGGGCCGGCTGGCCCACGGTGGCGGCGGCCTGGGCGCCAGCTGCGGCCAGCAGCAGGGGCAGGGCGAAAAGGGTACGTCGAAGCAGCAACATGGACGGCATCTCCAGGTGAGGGACGAAGCAACCAGTATCCGGCAAGCGTGCGGCAGACTCCACAAGGAAGCCCTGTAGGCCGGCTGGTTTTAGCGCGGCATCACAGTGCTGCCACGGCCGCGCGCAATTCGCCTTCGCTGAGGATCTCGGAAAACACCACGGGCGCCTTGCCGGGCGCATGCAGCACATACACCGGCACACCGCTGCGGCCCAGCTGGGCCAGGGCTGCCGTGATGGCCGGGTCGCGGCGCGTCCAGTCGGCGCGCAGCAGGGCCACGTTCTTGGCCGCGAAATCGGCCTGCACGCCGGCGTCGGCCAGCGTGGTCTTCTTGTTGTACTGGCAGGTCACGCACCAGGCGGCGGTGAAGTCCACGAACACGGGGCGGCCGCTGGCCACCAACTGCTCGGCCGCGCCCGGGGTCCAGGCCTGCCACTGGGCCGTGCTGCCAGCCGTTGGTTGGGCGGCAGGGGTGGCCGCCATGTTGGTGATGTGGGGCGCGAAGGTCCAGGCCAGCAGCGCCAGCGCCAGCACGGAGACCGGCGCCATGAAGCGGCGCGCCGTGCCCGCGAGCGACAGCGCCCAGGCCACCATGCCCAAGGCCACCAGCAGGATCAGCAGGGCGCCTGCGCCGTCGATGCCGCTTTGCTGGCCCAGCACCCAGACCAGCCAGACCACGGTGGCCAGCATGGGGAAGGCCATGAACTTGCGCAGCGTGTCCATCCATGCGCCGGGGCGCGGCAGGGCGCGTGCCACCGCGGGCACGAAGGCGGCGGCCAGGTAGGGCAGGGCCAAGCCCAGGCCCAGTGCCGCGAACACGGCCAGCGCCTGGGGGCCGGGCAGCGTGGCCGTGAGGCCCAGCGAAGCACCCATGAAAGGGGCGGTGCATGGCGAGGCCACGGCCACGGCGAGCACGCCGGTGAGGAAGGAGTCGGCCACCGGGTGGCGCGCCTGCAGGCTGGCCACCGACGAGGGCAGGATATGCCCGAACTCGAACACCCCCGCCAGGTTCAGCGCGATCAGCGTGAACAGGGCCGCGAGGCCCGCGACCACAGCCGGCGACTGCAGCTGGAAGCCCCAGCCGATGGCCTCGCCCGCGGCGCGCAGGCCCAGCATCAGCCCGCCCAGCGCGATGAAGGACAGCACCACGCCCGCCGTGTAGGCGATGCCGCTGAGCCGGTGGGCGCGCCGGTCCTGCGCATGCTGGGCAAAGCCCACCACCTTGATGGCCAGCACCGGGAACACGCAGGGCATGAGGTTGAGGATGAGCCCGCCGACCAGCGCTCCCAGCAGGGCGGCCACCAGCGTGGCGGCAGGCGCTGAGGTGGTGGTGGCTGGCGGCAGCGCGGCGGCTGCATTGGCCTTGAGCGCCGCCTCCAGCGCGGGCGATACCGTGGCCGCTGCGGCCACCGTGGGCCAGGCACCGACTACTTTGAGTTCGGCCCGGTAGCCCTGGCCACCGGCGGCCAGCACCACGGGCATGGGGTCGGGGCTGTTGCTGCGCTGGGCCGAGAGCGGTACCTCGGCGGTCCACACGGCGCCCTTCCAGGCCTGGGTCCAGGCGGCGGCGTTCTCGATGACTTCGGGCGTCTCGGGGAACAGCTCCAGCGTCTTGCCGCGCAGCGCCTCGGGCAGGCCCTGCACGCTCAGCTGCAGGGTGCTGCCTTCGATGCGGGCCTGGCTCTCCTTGGCCTCCACGGATTGGGGCTGGGCGGCCAGGGCCGCGTCGAAGGCTGCGCCGTGCATGGCCGTGGTGCTGCGCGCGGGGATGGCCAGGGTGAAGTCGCCTTCTTCAGGAATGCATTCCTTGCGGCAGACCAGCCAGGTGGCATGCAGGCGCACCGTGGCATCGCCCGACAGCACCTTGGGCGCGAAGGTGCTGGCCACGGTGACCGGCACGGGCAGCAGCACCGTGCCCTCGTAACCGTAGTTGGCCAGCGTGCCGATGGGGATCTTCTTGGGCAGCGGCCAGGCGATCTCGCCCGCGTCCAGGCCCGCTGGCAGGGTCCAGGCCATCTCGATGGGCAGGCCCGAATCGCCGGGGTTCTTCCAGTAGGTGTGCCACTCGGGCTGGTGGGTGATCTGCAGGCCAAGCCACAGGGGCTGGCCGGGCTCGATCCCCTGCGGTGCATGGGCGACCAGTTCGGCGCGCACATGGGGGGTGGTGACCACAGCGCTCGCGGCACCGCCGTTGCCCTTGGTCGGCAACTGGGCCCAACTGCCCGCACCGGCCAGCAGGAATGCTATGAAAAAGATAGCTTTTGTGAACAGGGACGGCGAGCGGTGGAGCATGTTGCAGGGTGTGAGCGCCGAAACCGCGGATTGGTTCCGGCGCGATGGCGTGGCCCCTTATTGTGTCGCCAGGCTCATCTGTGCCTGGGGCGTCCATTTCTCGGGCTGGCTTCCCGCCCGCGGCGCGGCCAGGAACAGGCGCTCCACGGGCAGCTTCTGCGCGAGCAGGTAGCTGCGCACCGCCTGGCCCCGCTGGGCGGCCAGTTCCTGTGCCATGGCCTCGGTGGCAGGTTGGTTGGCCAGCAGCAGGGCTTCCATCTCGGGCACCGTGAGCTCGCGCGCCAGGCCTACGAGGTTGCGCGGCTTGGGAATGTCGGCGCGGCGGTAGACCTCCTTGAGCAGGGCCGGGTATTCGGCGGCCTGCACGGGGTCGGTGCCGGCGGGGCTGGCGCGGCGTTTTTCGGCCAGCACCAGCTGCTGCAGGTGCTCGCGCTGCAGGCCTTCGCGCTCGGCCTGCAGGCTGGCCTGGCCGGTCACGGTCAGGCGCAGGTTGGGCCGGTCGGTGAGCGCCTTGACCACCTTGGCCAGGTTCTGCTGCGCCTCGGTCGTGAGGCTGGCGCTGCCGGGGGCGAAGGCCACGGTGCTCAGCTCGTCACCGCCGCCCAGGGCATTGGCCAGCAGGCTGAAGGGCGCGGTCAGGGCCTTGCCAATCAGGTTGACGACGATCTTCCAGATGACCGGGCCCACGCGGAACTCGGGGTCGTTGAGCGAGCCGCTGAGTGGCAGGTCCAGGTCGATCACGCCCTGGCGGTCGGCCAGCAGGGCCACGGCCAGTTTCACGGGCAGGCTGTTGGGGGCGCCGGCCACGGGCTCGCCGAAGCTCAGCTGGTTGAGCACCAGCCGGTTGCTGGCCGTGAGCTGGCCGCTGGGCAGCACCTTGTAGGCCACGTCCACGCTGAGCTTGCCGCGCTCGATGCCATGCCCGGCGTACTTCACGGCATAGGGCGACAGGGGCGGCAGCTCCAGGTCGCGCACCTTGCCCGCGATGTCGAGCGCCAGCGGCTTGGCCAGCGGGTTGAGCTTGCCCGTGATCTCCAGCGAGGCCGTGCCCTCGGCCTTGCCGCGCAGTTCCAGATCGGCCAGCACCGGCTCGCTCCCGGGCGCGGTGGTGGAGAAGGCGCTGAGCCTGCCCGTGAGCTCCGACAGGTCGGCCGAGTAGTTGGGCTTGATGAAGAAGTCCGAGAACAGCACCTTGCCGTTGACCAGGCTCACCGGCCCGAACTGCACCACCGGTGCCAGCGGATCGGCCGGCGCTGCCGCCACGGCGGCCGACGCGGTGGATGCTGCGGGTACCGGCGCGGGCGGCACCGATTTGGCGGCGCTGGCGGCATTGGCCGCCTGGGCCTCGGCCGGGGTCTTGGCGATGTCGCCCAGGTTGACGCGGCCGGCCTCGTTGATGGTGATGCGCGCGAAGAAGTCGGCCAGGCTGGTTTCCTTCACTTCGATGCGCGGTGCCGTGCCGGGGGCGGTGGCCAGGGCCAGGCCGCGCAGGTTCAGGCTCTTCCAGGCCAGCAGTTCCTCGCCCACCTGGGCCTCGGTCTTGGGGGTGGAGGCCGAGGTGCTGTTGGCCTTCAGGTCCTCGACCACGGCATCGCCAGACAGGCGCAGGCTGGGGCCCTTGTCGCCCTGGGCAAAGGCCAGGTCGCCGCGAAAGCCCACGTCGGCGCGCAGCAGCTCGATGGACAACTGGCTGGCCAGGTAGCCGTCCAGTGCATGCAACGGCAGGCGCGTGGCGTTGAGCTTGCCCTGTGTGGCCAGCGGCTGCAGCGCCAGCGTGCCCTGGTAGTCGAGCTTGCCCGCGGCATTGCCCTTGCCGCCTGCCGCCACCTGGGCCGACAGCTGCAGGGCCTCGGGCTTGCTGCCATCGGTGGCCAGGTTCTTCGCAGCGATGCCCAGGGCCGACAGCTCCAGCGCCACAGGCCGGGCCTGGGCCCTGTCGGCCAGGGACACCGCGCCGCCCTGCAGGCTGAAATCGGCCACGCGCAGCACCCAGGGCGCGTCTGCCGCAGCCGCGGCTGCCGTGTCTCCGGCAGGGGCTGGCTTCATCCAGCGTTCGAACATCCAGCGGCCGTCCGCATCGCGGTCCACCGTGATTTTGGGCTGGGTGAGCGCCAGGCTCTCCAGCGTGGCGGTGCGCTGGTCCAGGGGCAGTTGCAGGCCCTTGATCTCCAGCCGGCCCAGGCTGGCCAGTTGCGCCTTGCCCTGGCGCAGGGCCAGTTGTTCCAGCGCCAGCGGCCCGGCGGTGAGCGTGACACCGGTCGCAGTCGGCGCGTCGGCCGCAGCCCATTGCACGCCGATATCGCCCGTGAGCTGGCCTGCCACGCTGGGCTCCAGCACCTGGGCGAGGTAGGGTGCGGCCAAGGGCAGGGCCAGTGCATTCAGGCTGGCCTGCACCTGGGCCTTCTGGTCCGTGGCTTCGCCTTTGAAGGCCAGGCTGCCGTCCTGTAGCTTCAGGCCGCCCTCGAAGGTGACGGGGTGGGCCCAGGGCAGGGCCAGGTCCTTGGCGTCCAGCGTGAAATCGCGGGCCTCCAGCGCCGCGGCGGGGCGGGTGGACTGGTCGGCCCAGCGCAGGGTGCCACCGCGCACCAGAGTGTGGGCGACCTCCACGGTCCAGGGCTTGGCGGTGGCGGCCTTGCCGTTGGCCGACGATGCGGGGCGAGAGGCTGCGTTGGCCGCTGCCGCGGGAGCAGTCGGGGCGGGTGCGGCCAACTGCGCCAAATTGATCTGTCCCGCGGCATCGCGCGTGGCGCTCAGCACCGGGGCCGTGAGTTCCACCTGCGACAGGCGCACCACCTGGTCGAGCGGGCGCACATCGGCCAGGTCGATCTTCAGGCGCTCGTAGGCCAGCAGGTCCTGGCCCTGGCGGTCGGCCACGCGCACCTGGCTGGCCTGCACGCTGCCCGTGAGCTTGACAGCCATCTTGGGCGCCTGTTCGAAGGCGATCTTCACGTCCACGTCCAGCGTCGCGCCCTGCACCTTCACGGGCAGGCTGGCGGGCAGGTAGGCCAGGTAGGGGGCCAGGTCCACGCCCTCCCAGCGCACGCTGGCATCGGTCTTGCCAGTCTGGGCAAACGGCGTGCCCTGGGCGGACGAGTCGAAGCGGCTGCCGTTGAGCGTGAAGGCCAGGTGGGGTTCCACCTTCACCTCGCGCTGCGAGGGCAGGGTGCTGATGAAGGGCACCTTGAGTGCCAGCTCGCGCAGCTGGTGCTGCTTGCCCACGCTGCGGTCGTCGTAGTCGATGCTGCCGCCAGTGAGCGCCAGGTTGTACAGCGCCAGGCGCGCGGGGCCGGTGTCGGGCTGGGGCTCGGCCGGCGGGGCGGTGACTTTGGCGATGATGTCGTCCACGTCGTAGCGGCCCTCGCCCAGGTGGGCGATGTGCAGCACGGGCGACTCCACGGTGAATTCGTCCACCACGGGCGCCAGGCGCAGCAGGGACTGCAGCTCGCCGTCGATGTGCACGCGCGCGATGGTGAGCTGCGGTGTGGCGCTGTTCCCGGCGCCGGCCACGGCGATGTCGCGCAGCGTGAGTTCCAGCGACCAGGGCGCAAAGTCGATGGCACCCACCGTCACGGCCCGGCCCAGCTGTTCGCTGGCCATGCGCTGCAGCGGCCCCTTGAGCAGCGGTGGCACGGCCAGCCAGGTCAGCAGCCACAGGGCCAGCAGCGCGGCCAGGGCGATGGCGGCGCGGCGGGCCCAGCGGTGCTGGCGCAGGGCGGCCAGAGAGGGGCGGGTCAGGGAAAGCTTGGGGACGGGCATGGAGGCAGCGGAAAACGGGCGGGCGGTCAGGACTACCCTGCCGCTTGGAACAGGTTCTCAAGGGCGGCAGGCCGCCCAAGGTACCACCGCGCGGGGCGGCGCGGTGTTTCCAGGGGTTCGGTTGATGCTTTTTGACGATTGGCCTGGGGCCTCAGGCGCCGAAGCCCAGCACTACCCGGCGCGTGGTAGCACTCTTCTTCTCGATCTTGGTCACCACGATGGCGCCGATCTCTGCGGTATTGGCCACATGCGTGCCGCCGCAGGGCTGCAGGTCGATCAGCGGGGCGCCGCCCTCGCCGCCGCCGATGCGGATGGTGCGGATGCGCCCTGTGCCGCGCGGCGGCTGCACGCTCATGCTCTTGACCAGGGCCGGGTTGGCGTCGAGTTCCTCGTCGCTGATCGAGGCCACGGTGAGCGGGTGGGCCGCGGCCACCAGGGCGGCAATGCCTGCGGTCAGCACATCCTTGTCGAGCGGGTCGGTCATCGAAAAGTCCAGCCGCGCGTACTCGGGCGTGATGGAGCAGCCGTTGACCAGCTGCGGCACCAGGTGGCACAGCAGGTGGGTGGTGGTGTGCAGCCGCATCAGGCGGTGGCGGCGCTCCCAGTCGATGCGGGCCGTCACCGGCATGCCGGTCGCTAGCGCGGCCAGGCGTTCCTCCTGGCCCGGGGCCGGCACATGCACGATATCGGTCGTGGGCTGGCCTTCGGCATCCTTGCCCTTGCGCGTGTCGGCAATGGCGATCGCCGTGCCATCGGCCAGCAGCAGGTGGCCGCTGTCGCCGGCCTGGCCGCCGCCCAGCGGGTAGAACACCGTGCGGTCGAGCACGATGCCGGCCTCGGTGATCGCGGTGATGTGGGCGCTGCATTCGCGCAGGTAGCTGTCTTCTCGGAACAGATCGTGGGTCATCCCTGCATGGTAGCGGGAGCCGTGCGCGACTGCAGGCGCCGTGCCGCGGCGCTACCATCGGCACACCATGAAACGCCGCACCGCCCTGATCGCCGCCCCTTTGGTCCTGGCCCCTGCCCTCGGCTGGGCCGACGAGCCCAAGGTGGCCGACCTGTCCGGCGCGCTGCGCTGGCTCGACAAGCTGGAGGCCACGCCCCAGGCCCGCACCACGGGCGCCTGGCCCCTGGTGGCCGTGCTGGAGCACCTGTCGCAGAGCATCGAGATGAGCATGGACGGCTTTCCCAAGGAGAACAGCGCCCTGTTCCAGCGCACGCTGGGTGCGGCAGCATTCGGCTTCTTCGGCTGGCGCGGGCGCATGTCGCATGGCCTGGCCGAGCCGATCCCCGCAGCGCCAGCGCTCACGATGTCGGGCGACTGGAAGCCCGCCGCCCAGCGCTTGCGCGCCGCCATCGCACGCTTTCAGGCACACACAGGGGTGCTGCGGCCCCATTTCGCCTACGGCGCGTTGGACAAGGCCGACTTTTCCCGTGCCCACACCTTTCACATCGCCAACCACCAGGACGAGATCGTTCTCGCCTGAGGCCGCTACCATGGCGGCATGACGCAGCCCCCGGTGCCCCCATCCTCTTCCACAGCCTCCACGCCCACCCGCTGGTGGGCCGAACTCGGCACGCGCGACTTCGCGCAGCGCAAGGCCTCGGGCCTGGCGGCGCAGACGGTGGCGGTGCTGCCGGTGGCCGCCGTCGAGCAGCACGGGCCGCACCTGCCGCTGTCGGTCGATGCCACGCTGCTGCAGGGCGTGATCGATGCCGCGCTGCCGCTGTTGCCGGCGGAGCTGCCGGTGCTCTTTCTACCGCCGCAGAACGTGGGCCTGAGCCCCGAGCACATCCGCTACCCCGGCACGCTCACGCTGTCGCCAGCCACCATCATCGCGCTGTGGACCGAGCTGGGCGAATGCGTGGCGCGCGCCGGTGTGAAGAAGCTCTTGCTGTTCAACGGCCATGGCGGCCAGGTCAGTGTGATGGACATCGTGGCGCGCGAATTGCGCACGCGCTGCGACCTCCTGGTCTACAGCGCCAGCTGGTTCAGCCTGCCGCTGCCCGAGGCCGTGGCCGGCCAGTTCAGCGCGCAGGAGCACCGCTTCGGAATCCATGCGGGCGAGATCGAGACCTCGATGATGCTGCACCTGGCGCCCGGCACCGTGCACATGGAACACGCCCAGGATTTCCGCTCCACCTCGCAAGACCGCTCGGAGCGCTACGCCATCCTGGGCAATGGCAAGAGCGCCAAGCTCGGCTGGCAGATGCAGGACTACCACCCCGCCGGTGCCGTGGGCAATGCCGCGGCCGCCACGGCCGACAAGGGCCGCCAGGTGGTCGATGCCGCCGCCATGCAGTTGGTGGCCCTGCTGCAGGAGATGGTGGCGCTGCCGCTGAGCACCCTGCGCGACCAGCCGGACGGCGCCCCCCCGCCCTGAGTCAAACCAGTTCCTGCAGCGTCAGCGTGGTCTGGCGCTCGGCACCCTCCGGGCCACGCAAGCGCAGGGCGAGCGCCGTGCCGGGCGGTGCGGCCAACCGCTCGCGCAGCCAGCCGGCATCGCTGGCGCCGAGTTCGCGTCCCTGCACCGCCAGCAGCGCGTCGCCTGGCCGCATGCCGGCCTGGTCCGCAGGGCCGCCGGCCAGCACATGGAGCACCTCGAAGTGCGTGCCATTCCAGCGCGCCAGCAGCCCGCTGCGCGGCCCGGAAAAGGGCTCGCCAAGGGCGGCCTGTGCGTCCAGGTACAGCGCCCCGCCAGCCACATCGAGGGTGAGGGCGAAGCGCCGCCACAGTTCATTGCCCAGGTTGCCCATCCAGGCATCGCTGCCGAACAGACCATCGGAGGCCAGCGCCAGGTGCACCGGCACCTGCGGCAGCTGCCAGGGGCCGATGCCGAACTGCGGCAGGCGTGCGACATCGGCCCAGGTGATGCCGCCCACGCTCACGCCCGTGGGCATGCGCACGGCGGGTTGCAGCGCGGCGCGCAGGCCCAGCCGCTCCACCGTGGGCCGGAACAGCGTGACGGCGCCGCTGTCGCCCGTGTCCAGCGAAAACCAGCCCGCATGCCCGGCGGCGCTGGCCTGCACCAGCAGCTTGCCGCCGGGCAGCACCTGCAGGGGCAGGCGCACGGCCTCGGGTGGCACCGGCATGCGGCCCGGCAGGTCCAGCGTGATTTCGCCGCGCGCAAAGTCCAGGTGCGTGGTGAAGGCGCGCCAGAGCGGCGCGCCCAGGATGCCGTCGTAGGCGAACTCGGCGGGCAGCGGTATGACGAAGGCCAGGGCCTGGCGCAGGCGCGCGCTGCCGCCCAGCACGATTTCGTCCACCCGGGTCCAGGGCACGGGCTGGTCCGAGGCCTGTGCGCCGGAGCTGGGCACCCGCTCCTCGGACAGCGCCAGCCCGAGCGCCTCGGCCGTGCGCGGGGTGAGCACATGCTGGTCGGCCCCGGTGTCGAGCAGCAGGCGCAGCGGCCGGCCATTGGCCTGCGCCACCACCGACACATGGGTGAGATCGCGTTGCAGGGGCAGGGTGGTGGGGCCGCTGGCCAGGGCCTCACCCTCGGGGCTGCGCCCCATCGAGCCGCCGCAGGCGGCCAGCACGGGCACAGCGCTCAGCAGGCTGTGGCCCAGGAAATGTCGACGGCGCATGGCAACTCCCGCAAAGCGTTGGAGTTGCTATTAAACAGTAAAAATTTATTGTTTTGCAATAAATTTAAGTCTCACGCGTGCGTCAACCAGTCCGCATGTTCCAGCGCATGCAGGTGCGGCAGGGTGTTGAAGGTCTGCAGCATCAGGCGCTTGGGGCTGATGGTGAACTCCGTGACCGCGCTGTTGCGGATGCGCATGTTGAGCGCAATGGTCACCTCGGGCGCCGTGCCCAGCACCTGGCCCACGGCGGTCGAGATCGGGCCGCCGCTGCTCACCAGCAGCACGTTGTGGCCCACATGGTGCTGGCGCACATGGTCGAGCGCGCCGCGCACACCGGCGCTGAACTCGTTCCAGCTCGGCATGCCCTGGGGGCTGATGACGCCCGCCATCCACTGCGCGAGCGCGTCGCACAGCAATCGAAAGTGGTGGCGGTACAGCTCGGGCGTGTCGGGCCGGGGCAGGGGCTGCGGGTGGATGGCGGTGATCAGCGCATGGCTGTCGTACTCGTTGAGGCCGGGCATCTGCAGCACCTCGGGCGTGGCCTGCAGGCCTTGGGCAATGCCTTCGAGCGTCTGCGTATGGCGGCGCAGCGTGCCGGTGATCACGGCGTCGAACACCACGCCGTGCTCGCGCCAGTGCTCGCCCAGGCGCACCGCCTGCTCGCGCCCGCGGGCGCTCAACTGGTCGTAGTCGTCTGCGCCAAACGAGGCCTGGCCGTGGCGCACGAGGTAAAGGGTTCCCATGCGCCGGATTGTGGGCAGGCACCGGCCCGGCCGTTTGTCTCCCAAGCGACCGGAGCTGCGCCGCCAGTAGCCTCGGCGACAGTTCAGCGATGTGGCTCAGCCCGCCAGCACGCGGCTGAACACCGGTGCGTCGACATTGCCGCCCGTGAGCGCCAGGCCCACGGCCTGGCCACGCAGGCTGTCGCGTTCCTGCAGCGCCGCAGCCAGGGCGGCGGCACCCGCACCTTCGGCGACGTTGTGCGTGTCGGTGTAGATCGCGTGCATGGCCGCAGCCACCTCGGCGTCGCTCACCTGCACGATGTGGTCGATGCGCGGCGCGAGGATGGCCAGTGCGTCCGCATCGGCCACGCGGCAGGCCATGCCATCGGCCAGTGCGGTGGTCACGGGTGCCTCGACCACGCGGCCTGCGGCCAGCGAATCGGCATAGGTGGTGGCATGGCTGCTCACCACGCCGACGATGCGCACGCCGTGGCCGAGCGCCAACTTGGCCGCGATGGCCGAGCAGGCGCCCGAACCCTGGCCGATGGGCACGTACACCACATCGAGCTGCGGCACCGCGCGCAGGAACTCCCACCAGTAGGTGCTCACGCCGCGCAGCAGGTCGCCATGGAAGCTGGGCACCATGTGCGCACCGCGCTCGGCCGCCAGTTGCATGGCGTGCTCGCGCGCCTCCTGGAAGTCGTCGCCGTGTTCGATCAGCGTGACACTCAGCGCGCGCATGGCGGCATTCTTCTCGACCGAGTTGCCCCGGGGCACGACGATGGTGCAGGCCACCCCATGGCGGCGCGCGGCCCAGCCCATGCTCTGGCCGTGGTTGCCGCGCGTGGCGCTGACCACCTCGCGCGGCAGCGCGCCGCGCCGGGCCAACTGGTCGAAATAGGTGAGCCCGCCGCGGATCTTGAAGGCCCCCACGGGCGTGTGGTTCTCGTGCTTGAGCCAGCAGTCCGTGCCCAGGCGCTCGCTGAGCAGGCCCCAGCGGTACTGCGGCGTGGGCGCAAAGTCGCGGTACACGACTTCGGCTGCCGCCTCGATGTCGGCCAGGCCGGGCAACCAGGGATGGGAGGGTGTGGGCAGGGCGCTCATGCGGCAGGCCTCTTTTCGGTGAGCAGGCGCACGGCCAGCAGGCCCAGCACGGTGCCCATGACATAGCGCTGGGCGCGCATCCAGCCCTGGCTGCGGTTCATGAACAGCGCCACGCGGGCTGCGAACAACACCAGGAGGGCGTTGACCAGGCCACTGATGCTGATCTGCACGGCACCCAGGGAGAGGCTTTGCAGCAGCCACTGGCCGCGCTCAGGGTGCAAAAACTGCGGAAAGAACGACAGGTAGAACATGGCCACCTTGGGGTTGAGCAGGTTGGTCATGAAGCCCATGAGGAAGAGCTTGCGCGGCGTGTCGTGCGGCAGGTCGCGCGCCTCGAAGGGCGCGGCACCGCCCGGCTTCACGGCCTGCCAGGCCAGCCACAGCAGGTAGGCCGCACCCGCGATGCGGATGGCGTCGAAGGCCATGGGCACGGCGGCCAGCAGGGCCGTCAGGCCGAGCGAGGCCGCCAGCAGGTGCACACCGAAGCCCGCCAGCACACCGGCCAGCGACAGCAGGCCGGCGCGCGGCCCCTGGGTGAGGCTGCGCGAGACGCAGTAGATCATGTTGGGCCCGGGCGTGAGCACGAGCAGCAGCGCAGCGAGCGCAAAAAGCATCAGTTCCTGGGGTGTGAGCATGGGGGCTTACTCCGTTGAGGGGATGGAAGGGGCCGAGCGCAGGGCCACAGGGCCGCGCGGTGTGGCGAGGGCCGCCTGCAGCAGTGGCACCGGACCGGCGCTGGCCGGGGCAAGGGCGTGCAGGCCGGCGGCATCGCAGGCTGCAGCGAGGGCGGAGCCGTCCGGGTGCTGCAGCGCGAGCGATTGCAACTGCACACCGCTGGCTGGCAGGTGGTCGCAGGGGTGCGCGGCCCCCCACTGGATCAGCGTGGGCAGGCAGCCGTCCCACAGGCGCCGGCCGTCGGGCCGCACGGTGATCTGCCACTGCAGCAGGCCCTGCGGCGTGGGGCGGCTGGCGGCGATGGCGCGGCCCCGGTCCACGCCCAGGGCCGCAAGCGCCTGCAGGCTGGCCGCCACATCGCGCACCGAGGCCACCCAGTGGATGAGCTGCGGGCCGTGCTCGGCCACCTGCTGTTGCAGTGCCACGTTGTCCATGTCGAACCAGCGCCGGTCGCTGTCGGGAATGCTCTTGGTGCCCACGGGGTTGATCGCGATGATCTCCAGGTAGGCGCGCGGGTGCGCGGGGCTGGAGATGTTGATCAGGCGGTTGTGCGTGCCCATCAGCGGGTGCTCGCCGCCCGCCGCAGGCGTGACGCCCAGCGTGCGCTCGCACCACGCAACGCCCGTGGCCAGGTCGCTGGCCAGCACCACCAAGTGGTCGATGCAGGCGGCGGTGGGTGCCGTCACAGCAGCACCTCGCCCTGCACGCAGGTCACCGAATGGCCGCCGATCCAGATCTCGCTGCCCTCCTGGTGCACATGCACGCGCCCGGCGCGGCCCAGGGCTGTTCCCTGGCTAGCGATGTAACTCGTGGGTGCCAGGCCCGCGCCGATCAGCCATTGGGCCAGGGCGGCGTTCAGGCTGCCAGTCACGGGGTCTTCGGCCAGGCCTGCATTGCCGGGGAAGAAGGCACGCACCTCGAAGGCAATGTCCTCGCGCGAGGTATCTGCGCCAATCACGCCGACCTTGCCGCGCGGGCCCACCACGCCGATGTCCAGGCCCGCGAGGATGGCGCTGTCCGGCCGCAGGGCCAGTACCTGCTCGGCGGACTTCAACATCACACCGCGCCACTTGGGGCCGTTGTCGCACCAGGCGTGGTGCAGGATGTCGGCGCGGTCCACGCCCAGGCCGCGCGCGATCAGCGCCACGTCGGCCTCGTCCAGCGGGCCGCTGCGCAGCCGTTCGGGGGCGGCAAAGGCCAGGCGCGCACCGTCCTGGCGCAGCGGCACCAGGCCCACACCGCATTCCTGCACCACACGGCCCGGTGTCTGCGGCTTGCCGCCGGCGCTCAGCCAGGCATGGCAACTGCCCAAGGTGGGGTGGCCGGCAAACGGCAGCTCGCGCCCGGGGCAGAAGATGCGCACGCGGTAGTCGGCGCCGGCCGCGCGGCCCTCGGGGGTGGGTGGCAGCAAAAAGGTGGCTTCCGACAGGTTGGTCCAGTTCGTGAACTCCTGCATGGCCTCGGTGGTGATGCCCTCGCCATCGAGCACCACGGCCAGCGGGTTGCCGCGGTAGGCCTGTTCGGTGAAGACGTCGACTTGCTGGAAGGGGCGCAGTTTCATGGGATGCCTGTCTAGGTGGTGGTAGTGGAATGGATGAATAAATGCTGCTCGGCTGTTGGGCCACGCCAGGGGGCTGGCCTGGGCCGGGCGCACAGGCCGGCGGGCCGTTTCAGCCGATGGCGTAGATCAGGGCAGGGGACGGTTTCAGAGCAGCACCGTCCCTTCGATGCAGGTGACGGAGCGCCCACCCACCCAGACCTGGTGGTCGTCCTGGCGGATGTGCACCCGGCCCGCGCGGCCCAGGCATTCGCCCTGGGCCACCTGGTAGTGGTGGGGGGCCAGGCCTTCGGCGATCAGCCATTCGGCTAGGCTGGCGTTGAGGCTGCCGGTCACCGGGTCCTCGCGGTTGCCCATGGGCGCGGCAAAGGCGCGCACCACCACGCCGGGGCGGCTGGCGTCGCTGGCCTCCTTGCCCACATGGACCACGCCGACCGACTGGCCCAGGTCCATGAGCCGCGCATGGTCAGGCTCCAGGCCGAGCACGGTGTCGGCGCTATCGAGCAGCATGCCCAGCCACACAGGGCCGTTGTCCAGCAACTGGGTGCCCAGGATCTGCGCCGGGCGCACGCCCAGCGCGCTGGCGATCAGCGGCACCAGCGCCGGGCTGGGCGCGCTGCGCGTAAGCGGCGGGGCCGCAAAGGCCAGGGTGTGGTCTTCACGGCGGATGCGCACCAGGCCCAACGCACACTCCTGCACCACCAGCCCTGGCTCGCGCGGCTGGTGGCCTGCCTGCAGCCAGGCGTGACAGGTGCCCAGCGTGGGGTGGCCGGCAAAGGGCAGCTCGCCCTGGGGGCTGAAGATGCGCAAGCGATAGTCGGCCCCACCCGCGCGGCCGGCCTCGGTGGGCGGCAGCAAAAAGGTGGTTTCCGACAGGTTCATCCACGCGGCGAAGCGGCGCATGTCCGCATCGCTCAGGTCCTCGGCCTGCAGCACCACGGCCACGGGATTGCCGTCGCCGGGGCGGTCGCTGAAGACGTCGATCTGCTTGAAGGCGCGTGGCTGCATGGTGCGGTCTCTGGCGGGTGGTCGTCCGCTCAGGATAACGGCTGATCGAGCACGCCGCGCGCGCCGGGGCGCGCGCTCACGGCCTGGTACCAGCGCTCCAGGTGCGGCCGTGCGGGCCGTTCCTGCGGAAGGCCCCACCAGCGGTGGATCTCGCAGCCCACGGGGATGTCGGCCATGGTGAAGTGCTCACCCACCATGAAGGGCTGGCGTGCCAGGTGCGCGTCCAGCAGGTCCATCAGCGGCTCGGTGGCGGCCACCGAAGCGGCGATCAGCGCCTCGCTGCGATGTGCGGCGGGCGTGCGTATCCACTGGATGAAGGCATCGCGCCCGGCCGGGTTCAGCGTGGTCTGCTGCCAGTCCATCCACTGCTCGGCGGCAAAGCGGGCGGCGATGTCCTCGGGGTAGAGATTGCCCGGCGCATGCCGAGCGCACAGGTAGCGCACGATGGGGTTCGATTCCCACAGCACCACGCCGGTGTCCTCGTCCTCGATCAGCGGCACCAGGCCGTTGGGGTTCATCGCAAGGTAGCGCGCTTCGCGCACGATGCCGAACTGCCCGCCGGCATCGGTGCGCTGCAGGCTGATGCCGAGCTCCTGCGCGGCCCACACGACCTTGCGCACGTTGATCGACGATAGCCGTCCCCACAGGCGCAGCATGCCGCTCAGCCCTTGGCCTGGTGGTCGCGGATGGCGGCGGCCAGCGCGGCGATGCCGGTGGCGATCTGCTCGGCCGTGGAGGTCACGAACGACAGGCGCAGCGTGCGGTGGTCGGCATCGTCGGCGTAGAAGGCGGCGCCGGGCACGAAGGCCACATTGCGCTCCACGGCCTTGGGCAAGAGCTCGATGGCGCTCATGCCTTCGGGCAGGCGCACCCACAGGAACATGCCACCGTCCGGCTTGTTCCACTCGACCGACAGGCCCTGCATCTCCTTGGTGAGCGCGGTCAGCATCGCGTCGCGCTGCTCTTTGTACAGCGCGCGGATGGTGGGCACGTGCTTGTCCAAGAAGCCGCCCTTCATCACCTCGGCCACCATGCGCTGGTTGTAGCCGGGGGTGTGCAGGTCGGCCGCCTGCTTGGCCTGCAGCAGCTTGGGGTAGACCGACTTGGGCGCCACCAGGAAGCCCAGGCGCAGGCCTGGGGCCAGCACCTTGGAGAACGAGCCCATGTAGATGCAGCCCTCGGGGTTGCGTGCGGTCAGCGGCGCGGGCGGCGGGTTGTCGAACCACAGGTCGCCGTAGGGGTTGTCTTCGACCAGCGGCAGGTTCAGCTCGGCTGCCTTGGCCACCAGCGCGGCACGGCGCGCATCGCTCATGGTGCGGCCCGTGGGGTTCTGGAAGTTGGGCAGCACGTACAGGAAGCGCGCCTTGTCGGCACCGGTGCCGACCTTGGCCACGAGGTCGTCGACCAGCACGCCCTCATCGTCGCTGGCCACGGCCACGACCTTGGGTTCCATGGGCGTGAAGGCCTGGATCGCGCCCAGGTAGGTGGGCGTTTCCACCAGCACGCGGCTGTCGGTGTCGATCAGCACCTTGGCGATCAGGTCCAGGCCCTGCTGTGAGCCGGTGGTGATCAGCACCTGGTCTGGGTTCACGTCCCAGGGCAGGAAGTCGGCGATGGCTTCGCGCAGCGGGCCGAAGCCTTCGCTAGCGGCGTACTGCAAGGCCGAAGGGCCGTCATTGGCCAGCACGGCCGCCGAGGCCGCAGCGAACGCCGCGACAGGGAAGGTCTTGGGCGAGGGCAGGCCACCGGCCAGGCTGATGATGCCGGGCTTCTCGGTGACCTTGAGGATTTCGCGGATCACCGAGGGGTTCATGCGCTCGGCGCGGCGGGCCAGGGTCCAGGTTGTTGGCAGGTCGTTCATGTTCACTCTCGTTCTCCTTCGGGTGGCCCATAAGAACCTGTTCACAATTTATTCGGGGTCGCGTTGGGGCGCAATCGGGATGAGTGGATGCTTCGGATGCGCCGCATGGGCTCATGCCCATGCAAGCAGCCGAGGCGTCCAATCGCCCGATTTCGCTCCAACCCTTCGGGCAGTGGCCTTGGCGGGCGGTCTGCGGCGTTGCGGCGCTTG